>JANYEF010000123.1 GCA_025363325.1 Nitrospira sp.
TCAGACGACCGGACGGGAGATTGTTCTTAATCTAATCAGGGCGCGGCCACGTAGAATGGAATCCCATGGGCTTTCGCCAGCACTGCGACTGAGTAGGTCCCGATCTTGTTCGCCACGTCCCCATTTGCCGCGATGCGATCCGCTCCCACGATACAGATCTGAATCTTCCCTTGCCGCATGAGTGAGCCGGCCATATTGTCGGTGATGAGTGTCACAGGAATCTTGTCCTGCATCAGCTCCCAAGCCGTGAGCCGCGCGCCTTGCAATACCGGTCTGGTTTCATCGGCGATGACTTGAATCTTCTTCCCCTGCTCCCAGGCGGCGCGAATGACGCCCAATGCTGTTCCATAGCCAGCTGTTGCCAGCGCACCAGCATTGCAATGGGTCAGGACCGTTTGACCGCTCGCAATGAGTTTTGCTCCGTGCTGTCCCATCGCCTTACAGAGGGCGATATCTTCATCGAGAATCACTTGTGACTCTTTCAACAGGGCCGCCTTGATGGAGGCAATGGGTTGCGTGCGTAATGAGGTAAGCAGGCGTTTCATCCGTTCGATGGCCCAAAACAGATTGACCGCCGTCGGCCTGGTCGCTGCGAGGTGATCGCAGATCATGAACACGACCTTGGCGAAGGACTCGTAGTCTGATGTCGTAACGGTCTGGGCACCAAGTGCAACCCCCATCGCCGCGGTCACACCGATCGCCGGAGCGCCTCTTACTTTAAGGCTGCGAATGGCCTCGACGACGGTCTGATAGTCCCGGCAGTCCAGAAACTCGACATACTCCGGGAGCCGGCTCTGGTCGAGCAGCCGTACTGCGCCGTCTTTCCATTCAACGGTAGGAACCATGCGGACTCTTGTAGCGGGAACTGCGGCACAGTGCAAGCCCCGCTCACCGAACACCACACACCACCCAGTTCCGAGCCAGCATCTCAAAAGAAAGTGGCCTTCCAGCTACCTTTCACTGAGAGGCGAATCTTCCTCGCCAGACTACGGACATATCGCAACCGATTGACGCATCATTCTGGTCTCGCGTAGTATCTACACCGTAGATACTCACGGAGGCCTGTACCATGAAAACGACCGCTCAGAAATGGGGCAATAGCCTGGCCGTCAGAGTTCCGAAAAGCATCGCGCAACAGGCGGGCCTCAAAGTCAACGATGACTTGGACATTGAAGTCAAAAAGGGCGCGCTGATACTGAAACCCCACCTCCGCCGTGTGTATCGGCTCGACGACTTACTCAAACGCATGACCCCCGAGAATGTCCATGACGAAATCGAGTTCGGCGGCCCCGTCGGACATGAGGCGCTCTGATGGCAGGCAGAAAATATGTCCCCGACCGCGGAGATGTCGTCTGGCTTCAATTCACCCCTCAGGCTGGACATGAACAAGCAGGGCATCGCCCGGCTCTTGTCCTTTCATCAGCCAGTTACAATCGGCGCAGCGGATTGATGCTTTGCTGCCCGATCACCAGTCGTGTGAAGGGCTATCCGTTTGAAGTGGCACTAGGAGAGGGACAGGCACTGGGAGGAGTTGTCCTGGCCGACCAGGTCAAGAGTCTTGACTGGAAGGCTCGACAGGCCAGCAAGAAAGGAAGAGCATCCTCGCAGGTAATGACCGAGACCTTGAGCAAATTGCAAACACTTCTCTGACCAAGCTATCCCCTCGCGTCCCCATCTTTTCCTCTTTTCTTTAGACGTACCTCTCAGCGATCCAGGACATCGTGCAAGAAGCTAACGCTTCTGGCGGCCGCTCCACTCGAGAATCGTGATCATGGCCACAATCAAGCAGGCTTGCACGAGGAGTAGCACCGCCTCAGACGTTCCGGCATCGCGGAGGGCCAAGGCCGCCAGCCCGAGGCAAATCGTCATCAGGCAGATCATTGCGACACTCGCCTGGCGAG
This sequence comes from Nitrospira sp., assembly GCA_025363325.1. Classification (GTDB taxonomy): domain Bacteria; phylum Nitrospirota; class Nitrospiria; order Nitrospirales; family Nitrospiraceae; genus Palsa-1315. The sequence continues at coordinate 1,902 of JANYEF010000123.1, forward strand.
ACCCCAGCGCACGTTCCAACCGATGATGGAGGTGGTCTTTGCCCACGTAGTCGAGCCATTCCTTGATGGAGCGGACTTTCCCTGTCGCTATCCGCTCCACGGTGATGTGGATCATGTCGTAGATGAGCACGCCGAAGATGAGGAGCGGATTGCTGAACGAGACTATTGGACTATGATCCGCCCAATTGCCTTTGACCGCGAGACAGGCCAGCGTGAATCCGAGGAAGGTTGCCCCCCCGTCTCCAAGAAAGATCACGGCAGGCTTGCGCCCCCGAAAATTGTAGGGAAGAAATCCGACCCCGGCCCCAATGATGG
>JANYEF010000125.1 GCA_025363325.1 Nitrospira sp.
GGATGTTCTTGGGGCCGAGGTCGTGGGCGAGATAGCGGACGGTGGCTTCGAGCGCGGCTTTGGCGACCCCCATGACGTTGTAGTGAGGCACGACCCGTTCCGCTCCGAGGTAGGTGAGCGTGACGACGGAGCCGCCGTCGGTCATCAAGGGCAGGGCGGCTCTGGTGAGGGCGACGAGCGAATAGGCGCTCACGTCGAGTGCTGTGGCAAATCCTTGCCGCGTCGTGTTTACGAACTGCCCCATGAGTTCTTCGCGCGGGGCAAAGGCGACTGAGTGGACGAGGAAGTCGAGCTTCGTAGTTTCTTTCCCCACGCTCTGCATCAATGCCGCGATTTGCGCATCGTCTGCCACGTCACAGGGAAAGGCTTTCGCGCCGGGCATAGTGGCAACCAGTTCTTCGACGTTCTCCCGTAACCGCTCGCTTTGATAATTGAACAGTAGCTTGGCGCCCTGTCCTGCCGCCGATTGGGCGATGGCCCAGGCGATGCTGTGCTTGTTTGCCACTCCAATAATCAGCCCGTACTTACCGTCTAGCAGCATATGACTCCTGTTTTTTATCAGGATTGGTGGAAATCGTGAAGCGTCTTTCATAAAGTACAAACGGGAACGAGAGGCGCTTCACGAACGAATCCTAGTCTCGGCTGCGAAGATACCACGATTCGCGGGCTTGTTCCAGGAGTGGCGACCGGTCGTTTGGAGCGAGCTCAAACAAAGAAGTAGAGGAGCGTTTGCTATCGTGTGGCGATGACGAGGGTGTTGTTCTCGATACGGATGGATTCAATCTGGGGCGGGAGCTGGAATTTGTCTCTGTTCTGGGGTGAGTCGAACAGTTGATGGACGACATAGTTGAGCGTCGACGATGGAATGGGCAATGAGCCTAGCTTGCCCGCGGTGGGTTTCAGGTGAATATAGCCCCCCTGGGTCTCAATCGTGCCGTCGAGTTGGAGCGAGATTTCTTTCCCGTAGAGGGCGAACAGCGCATAGGCCCGAAGTTGGTTGCCCATGAGGCTCATGCGGACATCCTTCAGTGCGGATTGAACCTCTTGCACGCTCGGCTCGCTTCCCACGGGAGCTGGGATACCAGCTTGTTGTGCTTGATGGGCGGACGCCATGGCAAGATTGTCGCGCATCCACTGATTGAGCTCCGCTTCGTTAAGGGTCATTGCGTGAGGTTGGCTCGCCTGCGCGGCCATTTGCAGCTGGGCCATCTTCTCGGCCACACGATTGGATGCCTGCGGGTCGGTTTGAATCGACAGCGGCGGTGTTTGGCGGAAAATCAGCAGCAGCACGCCTATGCTGAGTGTCAGGGAGATCCAGGGGAGAATACGGAACATCCGAGACAAGAGTCCTGGAGCCGCCGGACGTGACTCCGTATCGGCGACTGTGGCCGGCGCTTCCTCGACAGCCGGCGCCGGCGTTTTGAATTTTGAGAATATGATCCCGCAACGCAGACACTCCGGTCCATCCTCTTGCTCGAAGCCACACATCGGGCAGGTCAGAGCTGTCCTGCCTTGTAATGACGAGGATTGCAATCGCATGGATGTGACTGTAGCCCAGAGGGGCGCAAGGCGCAAAGAATTGCGAGAAATAGTCGGGCTATAGCCGTCTTGTAGAGTCTTTCATCTTGGAGGGGCCGTGCTTCTTGCGAGATCGCTCCATGGTGTCACGGAGGGCTTGAAAGACAGTGAGCATCTCGTGATATGAGTAATGTGCATTGCGGCCACTCGGGTTCGGCAAGAGGAATATTTGCGCTCCAGCGAGTTGCACGGTGGTTAGTCCAAGATCGAGAGGGCCTTTCGATCGTTCCTTGGGTGAGAAGAGCATTCGAAAGATCGTGACACCTAAGAGAGCCACGATGTGAGGTTGGTAGTGTCTGATTTTTCGTTTCAGGCTCGCTACGCCTTGTCGATACTCAACAGGGTCGAGGACATCGATCCCGGCGGTACAGCGGCCGATGATATTGGTGAGCCCGAGGCGCCATTCAGGTAAGCGCAGATCCTCCCGATAGGTCAGGGGTTCACTGACCAATGTCGATTCATGCAGGAGCTTCCAAAAGCGATTCGAATGCCCGGCAAAATGGTGGCCGGTCTGTGCTGAACGGAGGCCCGGATTAATGCCGACAAAGAGCACGAGCACGCCGGGCTGGATGCAGTCGCGGAGTCGCGGGTATCGTCGTCTTGAGTCGCCCATATTGTTCTGAGGCAGTTTAGTGGGCAGTCAGCCATTCTGCCACAGAAAACAGAAGGTCAGGCCCTTCAGATTAAGATCAGTGAAAATACATAACCAATTGATAAATATAAAGAGGCATAGGTTTCAATGGCCAGGCACCAAGCTTGCTAGATACCCCAGGTGAGTGCCGATGAATGGCACAATCATCAAACACTAACAAGGAGTGACATACTATGAAGCGTATCTTGATGGCAATTATGGCGGTTGCGGTTGCAGTGACGTTCAGCGCTCCGGCCTTCGCTGGTGAAGAGAAGAAGGATGCGAAGGATGAGAAGAAGGCCCCGAAGATGGTTCAGATGATCAATGCGGACGAGAAGAAAGACGAGAAGAAAGACGAGAAGAAGCCCAAAGCAGGTACGTTCGCCGACGAGAAGAAGGACGAGAAGAAGAAAGAAGAGAAGGGCAAGTAATCCCTTTTCTTTGGCGAGGCTAGTTGGCTTGAGGGGTCTCCTGCCTAGAGCGGGAGACCCCTCAAGCGCTGTTCCTACCTGACGCTGCTCCGAAGATACACCCCTTGTAATCCCACGATCGACTTTGCATCTCTGATCGCCCCAGTCTCAATCATCTTGATTGCTTCCAGCAGAGGCATCTCGATCACTTCGAGGACCTCGTCACGATCGAGCTGCTGCCGACCCGTCGTCAACCCGGTTCCTTTGTAGACGTGGATTACTTCGTCGGTGAACCCCGGCGCGGTAAAGATGCTGGAGAGGAGCTCAAGCCTGCCGGCTCGGTATCCGATTTCTTCCTCCAGCTCGCGTGCCGCGCAGACGATAGGGTCTTCACCAGGATGAAGTTTTCCCGCAGGGATTTCGTAGATGAATCCTCCTGCCGCGTGGCGGAACTGCCGAATCAAGATGACCGTACCATCGTCTTTCAGCGGCACCACCGCGGCCGCTCCGGGATGACGCACGACTTCCAGGTCGACCGTGAGGCCGTTGGGCAGCGTGACGGTGTCGACATTCAAGTTCACGACGATGCCTGTATAGATGTGTTTGGTTTGCATAGGCTAGAGGCCTGAGGCGAGAGGCAAGGGGTGAAGAGCTAAACACAGGTCAGAGCTCGGTATCATCTCGGTTCCTCTAGCCTCTCGCCCATTGCCTCGTGCCTGGGCAAGGCTAGGCCTTGGGCCTCCTATAGAACGGTGGCTTGACAATGATTGCGGGGACGTTCTTGCTACGGATCTCGATCAAGACGGGGGTGCCGGGCTCCGCATAGCGCAGAGGCACATAGCCCAACCCGATGCCCTTCTGTAGGAGCGGGGAGAGATTACCGCTCGTGACGTCGCCGATGGGGTGGGAGGTCGCAGGGTCGAGGATTCTGAATCCGTGGCGAGGCACGGCTTTCTCGACGAGTTCAAAGGCGACGAATCGGCGAGTGACTCCGGCCTGCTTCTGCGCCAGGAGCGCCTGGCTGCCGATGAACTCACCCTTTTGGAAGCTGATGGTCCAGTCCGCATTGGCTTCGAGTGGCGTCGTGTCTTCGCCCATGTCATTGCCATAGAGCAGATAGCCCATTTCCAACCGGAGAAGATCCCTAGAGCCGAGCCCGGCAGGTTTGAGTCCCCACGTCTGTCCCTTGTCGACGAGCAGGTCCCAGAGGCGGCCGACTTTGTCTGCGTCGATATAGATTTCATAGCCCAGTTCACCGGTGTAGCCGGTCCGGGCCAGCAAGCAGGAAAGTCCGCCGATCGTACCGTCACAGGTGTGATGGAGCTTGAGTCCTTCGAGCGCTGACCCGCCAAGGCTGATAAGCAGTTCGCGAGATTTGGAACCTTGAATGGCCACTTGGGCCAATTCGACTGACCGATCTTCGAGACGAACAGTCTTGTCCTGGGCAAGTTGGGATTGTAGCCACGACAGGATCTTCTCGCGGTTTGAGGCATTCACGCACAATAAAAACTCGTCCGAGGCGAGCCGATAGACGAAGATGTCGTCCTTGATACCGCCGCGCTCGTTGCAGACCATGGAATACTGGGCTTGAGAGACGGCGAGCTTGCCGACGTCGTTGGTGGTGACTCGCTGGAGGAAGGCGACAGCACCCGAACCGGCGATCCGTAGCCGGCCCATATGGCTCACATCGAAGAGGCCGATATGGGAACGGACGGTATGGTACTCGTCTAAGACACCGCTGTATTGGATGGGCATCTCCCATCCTGCGAAATCGACGAGTTTGGCCCCACAAGATTGATGGTGCGTGATCAGAGGAGTGCGTTGCATAACGTGGCTCACAGGCCAAGGAGTTCGACATCGAAGATCAACGTCGCGTGTGGAGGAATCAAGCCGCCCGCCCCCTGTGCGCCATAACCGAGCTTGGAAGGAATGGTCAGCTTTCGTTTCCCGCCCACTTTCATGCCCTTGACGCCCTCATCCCATCCTTTGATGACTCGACCAGCGCCCAGAGGAAAAGAGAACGGCTGGCCGCGGTCCACGGAACTGTCGAATTTCTTCCCATTTTCTAGCCAGCCAGTGTAATGCACGCTGACGGTCTGTCCCGCCTCCGCCGTCGCTCCGGTTCCGATCGTGAGATCGACATACTGCAACCCCGATGACGTCGTGACTTCATTCCCTTCGGCACCTGCTTCATGAAACGGCATGTTTGCTCCTTTCCTGATCGTCGGTCACCCAACCACGATGGATGATAAGTGACAACGGAGTAGTAAATTGCGTCGCACAGGATCCCCTGCCAACGTCTGGACCGCCGATCCTGTTCAAGAACTCAATGAACGGCTCTCACTGATGTTCCTTGGGGGAGTCGGGCTCAGAGAAAACGACCACACTCGCCGTATAGCCGTGCAGGAAGTTGCGTCCTCCAACTGGACCGATCTCGCCTTGGGCAAAGAACCCAGCCGTTGGGATGGGGCCGAGCCGCTCTTGCACGACCCCGCTATCGTGATGGGGCTGGCCGAAGAGTCCCTCCCCACGTCCGCAACAGCTAAACAGGAGGGCCCCAAGTGGAGGACTCCGGTGTGTCGTTCGATCCGCAGCCAGGAGAACGTGTAAGTCGTCGCTTGCAGACTTCGCATCGCGGAGATGGAATTGCACGGTTTGGCCTTCCTGAACGACGTCTCCGATCGCAACGGCTCCGGCCTGTTGATCCGCTCCGATGAGGTTCCGAACAAGGAAGTCGCCTCGCTCGAAATGACTTCGATGCTCATCGATTACGATTCCCAGGTGCAACGCGCGGTGGGCATCGCGGCGTTGGGTTCCTCCCAGCGACTCGAAGACGTCCTGGAGCCGTTTCAAGGCCGAGACGCCGCCGAGTTCATAGATCAGATTTCCTTCCGCTCTGGTCACGACAAAACGCTCGCCGATCGGACGGCAGCCTTGCGAGGTCACGGTTCGCACGGCGATCGGTCCGGTGAGTTGCACCCCCACCACGCCCCCGTCGAAAACCTGATCATTGAGGAGCAGTCTATTCTCTCCAGAATCCTGGCCTCCTCCGGCGAGGCCCCCAACAGCTTTGCCGTGAGGGTACCGGTCAGTCATGAGGGATAGGACCTCCTGCATCGGTGTCGAAAATGGATCGGCGAGGAGGAGAAAGATCGAGTCCTCGAGTCCCGGATCCGGCCACTCGGGCATGCGGATTTGGTCCTGCAGCTGAGACACGGAGAGCTGGAGCGGAGTCAGTGTGACATCAGGAAGGCACGCAACCCAGATGGTCAGGGCTGCAGCGGTTTCAATTTCTTCGGAGCCGGCAATGACACCTTCACCGGAACAGCCCAGACAGACCTTCGCACGCAGCTCCTTCTGCAGCATGGCTGAGATCATGGAG
>JANYEF010000274.1 GCA_025363325.1 Nitrospira sp.
TCCTCGACGCCCTCTGCTTCGCCCTGTACGGCAGCACGAGCGGCGAACTGCGCAAGGACTCCGATCTGCGGAGCCACCATGCCTCCCCGCAGGATCCCACGTCGGTGGTCCTCACCTTCGAGCTTCGTGACGCCAGGGGGACGAGGACTGGTGCGGAGTGCATGAAGCCGTTTCACAAGAAGCTTCCGAAGCGGTTTGGCGAGTGCGTGGAGTTGTTGCTCAGCAGAAGGGGCCAGAAAAATTGAGGAGATCGCCTGGTGCAATCAGAGCCCCAATTCTTTCAAAATGACATCAAGCGACTGGGCGCCTTTCTTGTTCGCCTGGGCTAAGGCCGCGCGGGCATCGACGAGATCGATACGATCTTCCAGGGCCTCCAGGAGTCGCAGGTCATCGATGGGCACCACTGCGGCGACCGCTCGGCCACGTCGGCGCAGCAGCACTCGCTCGTTGCCGAATGCCGCGCGGTTAATCGCATCGGCGAATCCCTCGCGCTCCTTATTTCCCTCTTGGTTCCCCATGGCGTACCTCCACAGACAGCGTCTGATCAGACGGATAAATGTTTCGAATGGTGCAAGCTGTACAGTGGGTGGGAGGCCAAGTCAATCGAAGAGAGAACTTCACATGCCCTATTCCATTTTTTTCGCAATTGGGGTATGAAGAAGGGGCGGCGATTGCGTCGCGGCACCATATTACTCATCCACACATCAGAGGAGACACTAATGGCTAAGGGCATGACACAGAAGAAAGCGACCAAGAAGAAACCAGCCAAGACGGTGAAGGAAAAGCGCGCCGACAAGGTCGCCAAGAGGAAGGGCTAACGCCGCCCGCGCTTCGGCCGTTCTGACCGAAGCAACACCCACTGCGCCTATCGATGTGTATCGCAGCCTGCCGCGCACGTTGATGGGCGCACTCTGGGGCCTTACCCCCACCCAGCCCGTGCGCACCACGCACCGCCATCATCTTTTCCGCTCATCCCGTCGCTTCATCTCCTTCTTGGCCGGCAGGACAATGGTGTGTACCTGTGCGAGAGTCTCCATCCGATGACTGCCGTGCGGGTGTTCGCTCGGCTCTTCGAACGTCACGGGTGCGTTGGGGTGACATGTCTCAGCCATGTTCACGCTACGGCAATACTGCCTTCAATGCTAACCCCTGTCTTTGAGACCGTCACAGGTGAGGCTCCGGCTTCCTTCAGTTTATCTCCCAGGCCAGATGAGGCGAGAACTTGTTGAAGGCCTTCGGCGGTCTGATCGAGGAGAAAGTCGAACCCAATGACAGCGTAATGAAGGGGATGACCGTGCGGCCCATCGACACGGAAGACCTGAGCGCGGCTGGTTCCTTCCGGGAAATCGGTGATGTGGTGTTTGGGAAACTGCTGGCGCAGATAGAGCCGGATCACGTCAAACTTGGCTGCATTACTCACGTGCGTATATATACCTTTCCCGATATCTCTTGTTTAAAGAGCTGGCATCGCGGGCCTCCTATTCGGCGCTCACGATGAGGATCAAGCAACCGATTATACGCCCGTTGCCTGCCCGAAGTCAGAAGGTCAAACACCGTTCCTGGTATCCGTTCCCGTTCCGCAGAAAAGATTCCCGGCCCATGTTTTTTAATTTCGTATTCGAGGCGGTGCCTCGGTCACTTCTTCCGGTACACGTTCAGCCCGACTTTCTCCTCGCGGTCCGGAATGGTCACATTCCCCTCCGTCGAAGCAAGGATGATCGTCTTCCCCGAAGCAGAGGGGCCGAACTCTTTGGACAGGTCCACCTTGATGGTCAATATGGTTCCTTGGACGGTCATCTCCACGTTCTTCATGATAGTGGCCTTTCAGTGATGGACGAAGCGTGAGCACGCCCTGTCCGAATAATGGTGCAACCTGTACCGCGGGCAGAGGAGGAAGTCAATCGACGGAAGCGCGAGGGCCGCTGGTCTCTCTTGTTTATCTGGTCTGTCTCGTTTGTTTAGTTGAACCAGACAGACTAGGGCCTGTTAACACTAACGCAAGCCCTCGACGATCAACGCGAAATGGATGAACGCGACGAACATGACATCGAGTTTTTCGAACCGCGAGAAGATGCGCCGAAATCCCTTGAGCCGGCGGAACAGCCGTTCGATCTCGTTGCGTCGCGTATACAGGGCTTGATCGTATTCCCATGGCGTGAGTCGATTGTGCTTGGGCGGCACCACCGGAACGTACCCTAACTCTACGGCCAGTTGCCGCGTCTCATCGCCTTCATACGCCCGATCCATCAACAGGTGGATCGGGCGCGGCATTGTGCCTAAGCGTTGCAGTAGCTTGCGCCCCTCGGG
>JANYEF010000227.1 GCA_025363325.1 Nitrospira sp.
CACGCTGGGCAATGTGCTGCCATCGTGCATCGTTGAATTTACGGCGACACCGGCACGGGAGAAGACTCCATCGAACGTGCTGCATCGCATCTCGGCGGCTGAATTGAAAACCGCGCAGATGGTGAAGCTGCCATTGCGAGTTATCACGCGGCATCCAAGCCAGCGAGATCAACTGCTGGCGGAGGCGATCACGCTACGTGCCGATCTCGAAAAGCTGGCTGTGGCCGAGGGTCAACAGACGGGCGAGTATATCCGGCCTATTCTCTTGATCCAGGCTGAGCGTGTCGATGCCTGTGAGCCGCTACGCGACCGGCTGGTGCGCGAGTTCAACCTATCGAAGGACGAGGTGAAAATCTCCGTCGGCAGGCTCGATGAGTTGAAAGATGTGAAGGATATTTCGTCGCCGAAGTGCCCGGTACGCGTGATTATCACGGTCGAAAAGCTGCGGGAGGGATGGGATTGCCCGTTTGCCTACGTGTTATGCAGTCTCAAGGAGACACGCTCGGCTACGGCCATCGAGCAGATCGTCGGACGCATTCTCCGGCTGCCACTCGCCCAGACGAAGCGGCATCCCGATCTCAACTGCGCCTATGCCTTCTCGGTATCGGATTCGATTACGGATGTGCTTGCGGAGTTGCGCGAGGCGCTGGAGCATAACGGCTTCACGGCAGCGGAGGCCGAGCGGATCATCATTCCGGTGCCGCAAGGCACACTCCCGCTCGGTGTGCAGCCACAGACCGTGCGCGTGGCGCCGAGTGCCATTGATGCGACGGTGGTACCCATCCAGGTATTGGCCCTTGCCGGGAAAGTACGAATCGATACCGCAACAGGCGAGATCACCATCGTGGTCCCGCTCGATCATGCTGACACGGAGAAGCTGAAGAGTTGCGTCAAGACTCCCGAAGCCAAGGTTCAGGTGGAGGAAGCTGTCGCGCTTGTGCGGGAAGCGGAGAAGGCGTTCGGCGGCAGTGGGGCAACGCGGGCACCCTCGCCGTATGAACGGCAACTGGATTTTCTCGTGCCGCTGCTCTGTGTCCTCGAAAACGGGACTCTCTATGAGTTTGAGAGCACGTTTCTGATCGAGCACCCCTGGAAACTCAGCGAGAAAGATGCCTCGCTGCCAGAGGACTATAGCCCTCTGGTACGTCCCTACGGCAAAGCCGGACTGGTGGACATCGGAGTCAAAGGCGAGGTGCAAACCAGCGTGATCCGAGAAACTCCGGGGGCGGATTTTGTCGGCACGTTGCATCAGCAAGTGCTTCAACTCGGTGGTGCGAGCGAATGGTCGCTCGAAAGCCTTGTCGCGTGGTTGGACCGGGAAATTGACCATCCGGACGTTCCAGCCGGTGAGTCGGCGGAGTTTCTGAGAAAAGTCGTCCGAGGACTTACGGCGAAGTTGGGTATGACGGAGATCAGCACTCTTGCGCTTGATCGTTTTCGCCTCCGCGATGAGATTGCAGCACGTATTCAGGAGCATCGAAAAAACGAGCGCAAGGCCTCGTTTCAGTTGTTGCTTCTCCCGGATTCGCCGCTAACCGTTGACGAAGGGCGCACAATCAACTTCAAGACGATGGGCTATGAACCGAGCCGTGTCTATGAAGGGGGCTTTCAGTTTCAAAAACACTATTTCGGGCCAAAGCCTGGAGAACTATCCGAAAAGACGGCGGAGGGTCATGTCACGGAAGAGTTTCGATGCGCGCAGTTCCTCGATGGTTTGCCGCAAGTGCAGTTTTGGGTTCGGAACCTCCCTCGCAAGCCCACGTCATTCCGACTGCAAACTTCAACAGACTGGTTTTATCCAGACTTTCTTTGCCAGTTGACAGACGGGCGTGTGCTTGCGGTCGAGTATAAAGGGAAGCATCTGTACGACGGTGTCGATGCTGAGGAGAAGCGAGTGGTCGGATCTGTGTGGGCTTCCCGGAGCGGTGGCCGATGTCTGTTCGAGATGCCGACCGAGGGCGACTTTTCAGGCCTTACCAGGACCGTTCAGCCCCTGTCGAGATAGCGACATATCATAACTGTGGGTGTTCTCTCTCATCTTCAGTAAGCCAAACAACGCTTCACAGGGCTAGTCTTGTTTTCCCGCCAACCTCTTCGCTATACTCCACGGCATGAGTATCAGAAAAGGCGGCGGGACTTGGGAGCCGATGCTGTTGGGGATTGAGCCCAGGAACTGCACGGTCTGCAAGGAAGGGCTCTACCGCAACAAGACGTTTTTCAGCGGCGGGTGGTCTCGGTGCGCCTTGTGCGAAGAGTTTGTCCATTACAGTTGCCTGGCCAGTGGTAAAGTCTCGTTCCTGAAAGCCCGCCCTCGGGTGTGCAAGACCTGCCGTGCTGCCCAAGGGGACATCCCCTCTCCTTCGCCGAAGGTCGCGGCTCCAGTGGCCGTCGGGTCGTGAATCCCAGCTCACAATCAAGTTCAGTGGAAGCCCGCCCGGGCTGGTATGCCTTTTTCCCCAACACAGTCCGGTTCGTTCTGGCGCCGCTGATTCTCCTCTTCAGTGGATATTTCACGGCGAACTTCATCATTAGCGGTTCCTACACCTGGCCGCGGACCAGTCGGACGTTGGGGCTGATGCTCACGGTGCTGATCCTCTCCCATGAGTTCGTCTACAAGGAGCAACTGTCGCGCAACGAGTCGCCGGGCCGTGCGCGGGCGGCAGTGCTCTATTCGTGTGCGCTCCCCTATGTGCTCGGTGTGTTGGTGATGTTGGCTCTGTGGGCGCTGTAGCTTGGCAGGATGCTGAAAAAAACCGCCAGCGGCGTTCTCGCCTTGAACGCATCCTCAACGTAGCCAGGGGCTACGCCTCCGGTGCGTTCATCGGCTGCGGCCTTGCTGGACGGTCTTTTTGAGCATCCTGTGCGGCATTATCTTCTAAATAGGGACCGTTGAATTTTCACCGTACCACAGCAGTTTTCTGAAAACTCCTAGTCGGTTGCCTTAGCGAGGGGACGATCCATGGCAGAAATTATTCGCAGCGGCGCGTTTCTCCAGCAATGTTGGTCGGTGCATCCGCTCTGTCTGACGGTCAAGCGCGTGGAGCCGGAACGCATTGTGGTGCTTACTTGCAGTTCCTGCCGCATGGTGCATCGGGTGACCACCGGTACAATTACCAGACAAGTATCGACGGGGGATTCCTCCTTGCCTGAATCGGATCCTGCGCAGCCGGATGGGCTCGTAGCGCTCAAGACTTGTATGGGCACCCATGCTCCCGCCCTTTCGGTTCGGGAGATGGATGTGTTTCAAGATGCGGTGTGGGTCCGCTGTGCGGAATGTCGGGCGCAGTATGATCTGACCGTCTTTCAGTTTGAAACACATCAGAAATAGCCGGCGTCCTTTGGGCGTTTCCTCTCTATCAGGCTGTGGGAAAGCTTAGTGTATGCCCAAATCCCACTGTGATCGTCAGAATGGTGTTGGCGCAAGAACGGTTCGCAGGATGCTCAAAAAGACCGTCCAGCGCGGCCGCAGCGAGCGAAGGGGCGAGGCGTACGCTTCGGTACGTTGAGCCTCTGAGCGATGCGAGAACAAAGCTGGCGGACTTTTTCAGCATCCTGCGAACCGATTGATGACCATGCCATCTCAGTTTACTCACGAAGAAGCGGTCTTGATGGCCGATCAGCGCTTCTTTCGCGCCAAGGCGCAGATCATGGCGAAGGTACGCCACTTGCTCGCAGCCACGCATGCGGCGTTGAAAGAGGAAGTGGCGTTAGCCTCGCTCGTGACCCCGCCGGATTTCGATCCCACCAACTGTCACTTTGTGAAGGGCGAGCATCTCGAATTCTTTCCCTACCAATATCTGGATTTTCCGAAACACTTTCACGACTCGAACGCCTTTGCTTTTCGGACGCTCTTCTGGTGGGGGCACCACGTCGTGTGCGCCTTGATACTGGAGGGGGAGGGGCTCAAGCAGTACAAGGTACGAATCGTGGATCGGTTTCATCAGCTCGCCGGGCAGGGGTTGGAACTGTCGTTGGCACCGACGTTGTGGGAATGGAACTGCGGCGAGGGGTACACGTTGCCGATTACCCACGATCGCAAGGCGCAGATTGCCGCCGTGTTGGCCGAACGGTCTTTTCTGAAGATCGTCCGCTTCCTGCCGTTCACCGATCCAAGGATTCAGTCGGGCCAAGTGCCGGAATTTAGCCGCGAAACCTTTCGGGCCATTTTACCGATCGTGACCCGCTAGCAGGCCGCTGGAAAACTATCGTGGCATGCGAGCACTTCATGAGTTCGCACGCCTGGCGCAATTCCGGTCTGTCTGGTCCATCTGGTTTGTTTAGTTCATCGAATTGGTCTGGTTCAACCAAACAAACGAGACAAACCAAATAAACCCAATAACAGTCTTTTTTCATTGGCGGACTTTTTCAGCATCCTGTTTACGTCGGTATTTGTCTCTGATCAGTAACTTGGGTAAACTGGGCTTGCTTCAACGGTGGGGCGGCCAATCGCAAGGAGGGTGAAATTGTGAAACAGACGATGGGACGACTGGGCATCGGTATCGTGTTCTCGGCCAGCTTGCTGATGGGAGCAGGCTGCGGGGGCACCGGAAAAACGTTCTATCTGGATCTTCAGCAGAAACAAACGGCGGCGCAATATCTGGAGCCGGAACCGGTCAGGATCGTCATCGAAACCTTCGAGGATCGGCGACTGGAGAAGAGTCGGCTCGGTCTGCGGACTCATTTGTGGGGCGGGGTGAGCTACTTCAACGTGGCAGGGGAGCGGCCAGGAGACGTGATGGCTCAGGCCCTTGCCGATCGTCTAAAAACGCGCGGATGGAAGGATCGGGCCTGGACGGTGCGAATGGCGTCCAGCGGGGCCGTGACGACTCTGAACGATGCCGACATCGTCATCAGCGGGCAGCTGCTCGATTTTTCAGCGAACGCCAAGAGCCGATTCTTCTCGACGTTGGTGAATACGAGCAGCAAAATGGTAATCACCGCAAGAAACCTTGGCGACCAGAGCAGGACGATCAGAGGTGTCGAGGGGGCACAACGCGATACCGTGGTCTGGTTTAGCGAAGACGATGTGCAACAGTTACTGACGGCGACCCTGAAGGACGGCATCGATCGGTTCCTCGACGATACGACGATCGAGCAGAAGGCTTTGCGACCGGCACGTTGATGAGCCGGGGGAAGAGATGACCCATCGTGCGTGAACGTCGCTGGGAAACGACGGCCCCACTGACCTTCGGTCAGGTGCTCGTCGTAGGCGAGCGGCTGGCTGCGTTGGGGTTGAAGCCTGCGGTGCCTGCGCGAGACGTCATTTGTTATGTCGAAGAATGGACGGTCGAGTCTCCTGAGGATTTCGACCAGCTGGACGCCTGGTCTACGGAAGATGTGACGCTGATCCAGGTCCGAGAGGGTTGGCGCGGCGATTTTTTTCTTCTAGCCGGGGCGTACCACACGGTATACCAGCGCTATCAGGATGTGGGCACGTACTGCTCGATCAGCCATCCTTGGCGTATTCGCGATCCGTTACGGTTGCACGATCCCCGCAGCATGCTCTGGCTGGGATTTCGCCATGCCCATTCGTTTATTCGGGTACGGCTCCAGACGAAAGAGGTCATCACCCCCGGCGAGACGCGTGGGGATGTCGAGCGGGAGCAGTGGCTGGAGGAACGGCGCACGGCGTTTCTCGAAGCGATCACGCTATTGGAGCTTCCCATCGAGACCTCGGTTGAGAAACAGCAGCTGATGTTGCGTCCGGTCGATCCCTCCGTGCCATTTTTCTGCTCCTGGCCCGACGCCTTCGGGCCTTGTCAGTTCGAATACAACACGGCAGACGCCTACGAGTTCCTCGTGCCAGCCAGTAAATTGGCCGCGACCTCTGCACCGGAACCAGCCAGCGTCCGAGCCTATCTGACAGGTTTTTCAGAGGACGCGCTTGGTGATTTTCAAGCGATTGATCCCACTGTCCGTTCCGTCTATCGCTGTTCTGTGCATTGTCCGCTCGACGATTTGCCGGAGATCCGATCTACGATCGATCCCGATGGCCGCCTCTATAGCACCCTCTGTGAGTTTCAAACACAGCAACTGCTTCCAGATGGAGAGGATGCCTCCGCCATTATCGGAATCGTCGGCAACGAGACGGGGTTTCACATCGAAGTTCGTTTGAACCGAGCCCCACTGAGCGAAGATCTGATGGCCCCCTGGTTGGAACGGTTGATTGGGTGCCCGGTGGTGTATGCGCCGCTCCCTCCTTTCGTCTAGCGGACAGCTGAAAACGATCCCCAACTTCGTTCTCGGATCGAAATAATCCTCAACGTACCCGGGAGGGTACGCCTGCGGTTATTTCTCATCCCGCGGCCTTGTTGGATGATCGTTTTGAGCCGTTCGCGGAAGTGTTTTCCTGTTGTCCCACACGCGTGGGCCATCGGAGGTCTCGCGTCCACAGTGGTTTTTGAGTCGTCCAGTTTCGCCGGTTCATTTGACAATCCTAAGAATATCCTGAAGCTTGAGGGCTCATGCTCTCTTTCTCCACAGTCAGGACCGTCCTGGCAAAGCCCTTCATGCCTCCGGTGTTCTTTTTTTCCGGTGTGGGCTATGACACCCTTACGCTTACCCGCATCGACCGGCTACAAGACAACCTCTTGCTGCTGATCTATCTGCTTCTCTTGGGCGTGCTCATCGTGCTGACCGGGCGATTGGGGATCGATCCGGCGCCGGAGCGGGAACAGTTAACTACGCTCTCACCCTTTGCGCGCTGGCTGCTGCGCGTGCGGCCCTACTATCCGATGGCCGTGCAGTTTCTCTTGGGCGGGCTGTTCAGTGCCTACGCGGTCTTCTATTCCCGCAGCGCCACGCTCACCAGCACGGCGATCTTTTTTGCCTTGTTGGTCGCGTTGCTGGTCGGCAACGAATTCCTACGCGATCGACTCTCCAGCCTGCGCCTCCTCGTAAGTCTCTACGCGTTGGTGTGTTTCGCCTTTTTCACGTTCTTTCTTCCGGTCATGACCGGGCTCATGAATGCGGCGATCTTCCTGGCCGGAGCTGGCCTGAGCGTGGCCGTCACTTTTCGTGTGGTCCAGTTGATCTATCGCAACAATCCGGATCGTTCGAAGCGCGAGGCGATCGGGGTCACGATGCCTGCCTTTGCGTTGATCGGCCTGCTGGTCGGGTTTTATTTCCTGAACTGGATTCCACCTGTGCCGCTCTCGCTCAAGTTCGGCGGGATCTACCATGAGGTGAAGAAGGCCGACGATCGGTTCGAACTTTCGTTCGAAAGGGAGTGGTACCAAGTCTGGAAACGGTCGGACAGCATCTTTCCGGCCAATGAGCCTATCTATTGTTTCACGGCGGTCTTTGCCCCGGTCGATCTGAATACGACCATCTATCATCACTGGTATTTCCGCCCGAACAGCGACAAACCCTTCACTCATGCCGACAGGATTCCCATCAAGATTTCTGGCGGCCGCGAAGGCGGCTATAGGGCGTATACGTTCAAGCAGCGGCTCGACCCAGGGGATTGGCGTGTGGACGTCGAAACCGAAGACGGGCGCATTGTTGGACGAGTCTCGGTCCGCGTGGAAGAGCAGGGCGGCGTTCAGCCATCGCTCAGGACGGTCTTGTACTGATGAAGCGAATGACCGGGGCTCAAGTTGCTTGATGAGCGAGAGGGCACGGGAACGCCTGCCAAGAAAGGCGACCGCGTTGTCTATAACGCCAGACTCTTTCTGAACCAGGGCGATGAAGTCCCGCTCAACGACCTCCAGGCCAAGCAGCTTCCCAAGGAGGTGGTGCGAGTCGAAGGGGGATCCACATTCATCGATCACACCATCGTGCTTGGCCGTCGCCAGGCGATTGCCGGAATCGAGCATGCGCTCATGGGCATGAAAGTCGGCGGTTATCGGAAAGTACGCATTAGCCCTCATCTGGCCTACCGAGATAAAGGCATTCAGGACTTCATTCCTCCCGACGCGGTCTTGATTTGTGAGGTCTGGTTGCGCAACATTGTGGGCTCGTCTTCGGTTGAATCATTACCAGGAGTCACATGAGTCCTCGCACCTTAGCACCTTGCCTATCCAGCCCCCAATGGGTCTCGCTCTAGGGGCAGGATGCGGGCCATGCCATCGCGCTCCTTGGCATACGGCCCTAAATGGGAAGCCGATTGCAAGGGAACAGCAAGTTCGCTAGACTCTAGCCATGGCGACCATAACCCATCCTCACATCGTCAGTGACGCCACAATCTGCGGGGGCAGCCCGCGGATCGAGGGTACTCGAATCACTGTGCGAACGGTGGTCATCGCAGCTTTGTTGCACAGGCAAAGTCCCGAACAGCTTCTCCAGCACTATCCTCACCTCTCGCTTGCGTCGATTCATGACGCGCTCTCTTACTATTATGATCATCGTGAAGCGATGGACCGAGAAATCGCTGAACACGAGGTGCTCGATCCCGGCTTCAACGACAAGTCGGCTCGGTGAGACTCTACCTTGACGAATCGATCTCAGTTGCTCTTGCCGCAGTGCTTCTCCAGTACGGGGTGGATTGTCTCACGGCCAGAGATGCGGGCAGCTTGGGCGCCGATGATGAATCTCAACTCTTGTTTGCCACGCAGCAATACCGGGTCATCCTTACGCATGATACAAGAGATTTTCTGCGCCTGGCTTCAATGTGGGCGGCATCGGGCCGCAGCCACGCCGGAATTCTCCTCGTTCACCAGGTGGCGCTGCCGGTCCTCCTTCTTCGATTTCGAGCGTTTCAAATCCGCTATCAGCAGACCGAATTCGTAAACCAAGTCCTGTGGCTCCCTCCGCCTCTTGAGGAGAAATGAACAGAACGAGGTTAGGTCCCTGCCCCACCAGCCCCAATTGCGTCTCGACTCAGGCTCAAGATGTCGGCCATGCCATTGCTCCCTTTCGCTATCGCAAG
>JANYEF010000282.1 GCA_025363325.1 Nitrospira sp.
TTCGGCGTGTACTGGGCCGGCAGCTATACCCTCGAGCAGGACGCGTCGTGGCATCAGGTGATCATTCGGGATACCAGCTTCACCGCCAGCCATATCATTGCGTTCTACTTCACCTTCCCGTTGTACATCACCTGCGGCGTCTCCTGGTACCTGTATGCCATGACCCGGCTGCCGCAGTTCAGCAAGGCGGTCTCGTTTCCGTTAGTGGCGGCGGTCGTGGGGCCGATGATGATCCTCCCCAATGTGGGGCTCAACGAGTGGGGCCATGCCTTCTGGTTCGTGGACGAACTCTTCGCCGCGCCGTTGCACTGGGGCTTTGTGATGTTGGGCTGGTGCGGGCTGTTCGGCGGGACGGGCGGCGTGGCCGCGCAGATCGTGGCGCGCATGTCCAACCTGTGTGATGTGGTCTGGAACAATGAGAGCAAGGATTGTTTGAAAGTGATCCCCTACTAAGACGTCACGTCGTCTTCGGGTGGCTGGCTCCGTGCTCCGGATGCTGGGAAGCGGGGCCAGCCAAACGGCTGGCTGAACATAGAGAGACCGTCGGCGTCCTACGCGCCATCCACGGGCGACCTACCTTGGCGTAGAGTCGCCCGTGTTGTTTCTTTCTTGAACGAGCCGAACAATCTTCGGAAGCAAGTGACCTGACCCGGTCGTCATGGCATAGGGCAAGCGTTGGCACATAGAAGGGATTACGCGGCGCTAATAACAGGGACATGCTACTTTTCTGATCGACTCGTCCGCGCGAGGGTGAAGTTCAGCCACGGTATCCTTGTACATCAGTATTCTTCCGCATCGCTGTATTCCAGCCGACGCAGCTGAAAGAATCATCACAGAGATCTCCCCCCATCTGAAGCTGAAGCTGCGTTCCACAGAAATAAATGTATGTCCTCTTAGAGAATGTTGATTCTTTTTTGCTTGAGACGTAGCCTATGCCCGGTTATGTGGCGGGCAATGCTTTCCGTCGTTGAGGAGGACCGCCTGTGAGACAAATAGGAAAATGGTCACGGCTAGTGATCGTCACCGGACTCTGTGTTCTCGGGGGATGCAACGGGCTCAGTCCGTTCGGTATCTTCGTGGACTCCGAGAAAGATTGTGCGGAGATGCTTTTGCAGCGAGATATTCAAAAAGTCGCGAAGACCAGGGAGCAACGATTTCTGGGGAAGGTTACGGACCGCACCGCGCGTTGTCTCGGGGGAAAGCATGCCGAGAACCTTAGGGAGGGGCCCTGGTTGGATTGGCCGAATTATTGGGCCGCCGGCGATACCGCGTCTCGAGCGCCGGCGTGGCTTCTGGCCCATGCCAAGGTGCTGGGCCCCAATGCGCACGGGATCAACGGCGCGCTCTATGAGCTAGAGTTGCAACGGATCGAACTCATCAAGTTCAATCTCTTCGACAACAACAAGACCTACGAGGCCTATGTCACAGGCCGCGACGGCGAGGCCGGGCTGGTGTTGAATACCTGGCCGGAAATGCGACTGCCCCAGAGCCATCCCGACTTCACATTTGTCGGTGGGGACCAGACACAGGTCTGTCGGAAAGAGTTGATTCGCTTCCGCACCCTGACGGGTATTTGTAATGACATCCGTAATCCACTGATGGGATCGACGCACCAACTCTTTGCGCGGAACGTGGAGTTTACCGCCACGTTTCCCGATCTGGGTCTGAATGAGCTGACGAGGAATCGTCATGGGGATCGCTTAGGGCTGTTGAAGTCCGACCCACAGATCATTAGTCGGAAGCTGTTCACGCGCAAGCAATCATCGCCGGACAAATGCCGCGAAGGCTATGGTCTGCCGGGTGGTGCAACAGAGGCCGAGTGCGAGTATCAGAAGGCGCCGTTCTTCAATGTGCTGGCGGCATTCTGGATCCAGTTCATGACCCACGACTGGTTCTCGCATCTGGAAGAGGGACACAATCGGCAGGAGTGGATGGCCGTCGGCTGCGCAACGCAACGGGTCAAAAATATTGAGCAGCCGCTGACGGGAGCGGGCGTAGAGCAGCTGGGCTGCCGTCCTGAAGACAAGATCGATGCGGCGTCTATCGCTGAAGGCACGGAGCCTAGATCGTTTACGCAGGGCGGTAAGACCTATCTCACGCGGGCACCGAAGACCACCGCGAATCACGTCACCGCCTGGTGGGACGCCTCACAGCTCTATGGATACGACGAGCGGTCCGGCCAGCGAGTGAAGCACGATCCCACAGATATGGCCAAGTTGTGGCTGATGCCGGTCAGAGAGGGGGCGGGCGAGGGCGACAAGTTGGGATACCTGCCGGTCTTTGAACCGGGCGACCCGATCAATCCTGAGTGGTCCGGTCAGGAAGCCACGGCCTTTCCGGACAACTGGAGCATCGGGACCAGCTTCTACCACAACGTCTTTGCCAGGGAACACAACGCCTTTGTCGATGAATTCCAGAAGCAGGCCGCTCGCACGCCCGATGGCGACAGCGGCTTGAGAAATCCCGCCCACTCCAATGACATCATCCGCCATAGAGACGTCACGCCGAACGAGTTATTCGAAGTCGCCCGGCTGGTTGTCGCGGCCGAGATTGCCAAAATCCACACCATCGAATGGACCACGCAACTGCTCTACAACGAGCCAATGAACCGGGGCATGAACGCCAACTGGCAGGGGCTCTTTGAGGAGCCGGGGGTGGTGGCGGACGCGCTGAAGGAAGTCATGCGTCGCCTTGGCGATTCGGAGGATTCCAAAAAAGCAAACAGTCTGTACGCGGCACTGGCCGGCGGACCTGGCATTTTCGGATTGGGCAACCGGGTGTATGACGGAGTGCCGATCGTGGGCCTGCTCGATCCCAACAAAGAAGACCGCTGGGACCTGAGCAACGACGACCATATCAACGGAGGCGTCAACCATTTCGGCTCCCCCTTCAATTTCCCCGAGGAGTTCATCACGGTGTATCGGTTACACCCCTTGTTGCCGGACCTGATCGAATACCGTGAGTGGAACCAGGAGCCAAACGTCATCCGGCAGAAAGTGCCAGTGATCGAGACCTTCCGGGGCAAGGCGACCGAGGCTATGCGGCAGAAAGGCCTGGCGAATTGGGCGCTCAGCATGGGCCGCCAGCGGCTGGGTGTGCTGACGCTGCAAAACCATCCGCAATTTTTGCAAAACTTAAAGATGAATCGGTTGCAGTCTTCCACCAAGCAGATCGACGTGGCCGCGCTCGATCTCATCCGGGACCGGGAGCGGGGAGTCCCGCGCTATAACGAGTTCCGTCGGCAGTACGGCCTGAAGCAATTGACCAGCTTCGATGAATTCGTGAACAAGCAGGAGAAGGATCTGGAAAAGCGGAACGAGCAGGAGCAACTCGTGGAGACCTTGCGTGAAGTCTACGGGCAGCACCAGTGTGATGCGTCCAAGACAATCACCGAGGCGCGGTTGAACGACGACGGCTCGCCCATTAACGATTGTTTGGGGCATCCGAACGGCAGTCTGATCGACAATATCGAGGACGTCGATACCGTGGTCGGGTGGCTGGCGGAATTCAGGCGGCCACATGGCTTCGCCATTTCCGAAACCCAGTTCGTCGTGTTTATTCTCAACGCCTCGCGCCGCCTCTTCAGCGACCGGTTCTTCACCTCCAGTTTTCGCCCGGAGTTTTACACCACCCTTGGTGTCGAGTGGGTGATGCACAACGGACCGGGCCAGGAGATGATGGAGAAGGGAACGCCCAATGGCCATACACAGTCGGTCTCTCCCATGAAACGCGTCCTGTTACGGACGATGCCGGAATTGGCAAGCGAACTTCAGGGAGTGGTGAATGTATTCGATCCCTGGGCGCGGGATCGTGGGGAATATTACAGCTTGGATTGGAAGGCGCGAGCTGGGGCGGAGGGGGATGAGTCGTTCGCCACTAAATAAGAGATGAGGGCAGCCTGGTCGTCCTCATGCTCGCAGAACGCGCACGGTGAAACTGTGC
>JANYEF010000276.1 GCA_025363325.1 Nitrospira sp.
TGTCATGGTCGGCATGTCGAAAGAACAGGTGTTACAGGCGTGGGGAGGACCACAAACGATCAACACGACCTTCACCGAAGAAGGCATCCGTCGCGAGGAATGGATTTTTGAAGACTGGGAAAGCGCCGCGGCAGTGAAACACCGCTATCTGTACTTTGAAGAAGGCAGCCTCATCGGCGGATGGTTCCAAGGCTCAGGCGAACGACTCCCCATTCAGTCCCCATCGAACCCGCACACCCCAAAACCGCAAAGCTAGTGTGCGCTTACGGCTGCGACGAGACATCACGCACCGCCAACCGCAGTCGACTCAGCAGGACCTCTGCATGGACCTGATCGCGCTCATCGACCATGACACGAGAGTTGAGAATGGGGAGTCCGGGATACAAGCTACTCACATGTTCGTTCTCAACCATATAGGCGATGCCACTGCCCTCCAACAGACTTGTGATCATCGCCAGCTCGCCCACGCTCTGCGGCTCAGTGAGACGGATCATCGGCATGCGAAGCCCTCCACGCTCAAACCGGACATGGGCAGTTGCCCCCGTCGTTTCGTTGCTTTTTCTCTGCATCCCCCTTACACTCATTCACAGGCTACGGCGTTTCTGTAATTTGTACGCGGCGCTCTTTGCCGGGACCGCCAGAAACCGTCAATACACGTTTCCATTCTCGGATCTGATACACCGCCCAGGCAGGAGATTGGCCTTTAAAATAGGCATCAGGGTCTTCTCCGCTGGCATTGAGAAAGATCGGCTCCGTGAAGCCTTCTTCCAACACATAGTCGAGGAGACAGTCCGTCACAAAACCCGACCCTCGCAGGGACACCTCGGCCAGCATCGACAGAATGTCTTCTGGATTTTGAATCGTCACATGCTTCATTGACACACCTCCGCGCCGTCGAATTGTAACGAGCCGCTCATCAGGAAGGCAACAGACATGACAGGCCCCATGACGAAAAGCCGGTTCCAAGAAGACCTCTTGCGGATTATGGACCGCAAGCACCATTGGGCCTGGCCGGCATTCGCCGACGGAACGGTCACTGTCGGTCAACTCACATGCCACTTTCAACAAGAATACGGCGTCTACGTGCGGGACTTTCCTGTGTTCTTGGCACGCATTCACGGACAGAATCCCCCGGCCCCGGTCCGCCGGATGCTCGCCGAGAATATTTACGAAGAAGACACCGGTGGGCTCTCGTTGGGAAAGTCACACCCGGAATTGTTCCTGACCATGATGGCGGGCCTTGGATTGCCGGCACGTGACTTTGACAAGGTACGCCTGTTACCGGCCAGTAGGCGCTACCGCGCATGGCTGGACCGTGTCTCGAATAACCGAGACTGGGTTATCGGAGCAGCGGCCCTGACTGTCTTCGTGGAAGGCAGCGTGAAGGATCGCGCCGAAATCGCCACCCCCTCCAAACCCAAGACTGCCGAAGACATCGAAGCGATCGTCCAACGTCACCCTCTGGTGAAATACCATGGCCTATCCCCCGATTCCATGGATCTGATTCGCGCGCACCAAATGGTCGAAGCAGGCCACCGCCATGATGCCTATGCCATGGTGGTAAATTATGCCACGACACGCACCCAACAACAGGCCGTACTGAGTTGCCTCAAGAAATGCCTGACGCTCTGGCAGGCCTATCGCGATGCGGTCGCCAAATCCTGTGGGCTAAAAAAGATCTAGCTTGTGGCTTGGTTGAACTATCTCGCATTCGTGTTTCTTGTTCTGAGCATCAGCCATCCGCCATTGGCCATCAGCGCCCTTCCTTCCGACGACATGGCACTGGTTCCTGCCGGAGAATTCCTGATGGGGAATCCGATCGGCAGCGATGGGCTCCCCGACGAACAGCCACAACGCCTCGTCTACACCGCATCATTTTTGATCGACCGCTACGAAGTCACAAACGATCACTATGCACAGTTTGTCCTGGCCACCGGGCATCGTGCGCCGGCGAACTCCAGCCCCGCCTCCACATTGTGGGAAAACAATGTGCCGATTCCCGGCATCGACACCCATCCCGTGGTCAATGTCAGTTGGGAAGATGCCGTGGCCTACTGCACATGGAGAGGCACGCGCCTGCCGACCGAGGCGGAATGGGAAAAGGCCGCGCGCAGCACCGATGGCCGTCGTTATCCCTGGGGAAACGAGTGGGACATCAAGAAGGTCAACAGCGCCAGCTATTGGGCGGGACGGACCATCGACTTTCAGAGCGGAGCGGACTGGGATGGCTTCTGGATCAAGGGCGAGGGAGGGAAGATTTCAAAAGAGAAGGGCATAAAGGGGCAAGTGCTCACCATGCCAGTCGGCAGCTTTCCCGAGAGCGTCAGCCCTTATGGACTGCATGACATGGCAGGCAACGCCGCTGAATGGGTGCAGGATTGGTATAACCCGAACTACTACAAAGAGGCCCCTCTCTCAGACCCACAGGGGCCTCCTCGCGGAGCGATCAAAGCGATGCGTGGCGGGTCCTGGTTGAAGCCGGCTATCAGTCTTCGCACGAGCGACCGCGACTGGGGCACGATAGACAGCCGCCCCAGCGGTACCGGCTTTCGTTGCGCGAAAGACGCCTCGTAACCCCTGCTTACACAAACAATCCCACCGGCAGATGCGTCTGACCGGGGAACACGCGGCTCAATTCCCCCGCATTGACGCCGAAATGCTTGACCAGCACGTCGGAAAAGATATTGCGGAATTCCACGGTGGGACGAATGTATCGCCCCTCATCGAGATTGGCATCGATGAGCGACGACGGGAAGCCCGCCGCGCCATGATAGAGGCCGCCCTTAACCCCGCCTCCGAGTACAAACCAGACCGAGGCCTTCCCGTGATCGGTTCCACCACTGGCATTTTGTCTGACGGTCCGACCGAATTCTGTACAGGTTAACAGAACCACGTTGCTCATCCGCGCTCCCAGATCGTTGTAGAACGCCCGGATCCCTCCCGAAAACTCCGCCAATCTGGCCCCTTGCGACAACGTGGCGCCACCGCCGCCGCCTTGGTCATCGTGTGTGTCCCATCCACCGATATCGACGGTGGCCACTTCCAGTCCTAATCCGGACCGGATAATATGCGCGACGTCGCGAAGCTGCCTCCCATAGGAAGTATTGGGATACACGGCGCCGTTCTGAGGCGCAGCCGGACCGATCGCCTCAATCGAAGCCACCCGATTCAACATATCCGGTCCGAGAGCATGGACAAGCCGGCTATAGACATTCGTACTCGTCGATTGAGGATCCTGCGCGTAGAGCGCCCGGAGGTTCGATTCCAACGGAGCCTTTGAGTTTCCGAGTCTCGCAAAACTCAAGGCTGACAGG
>JANYEF010000301.1 GCA_025363325.1 Nitrospira sp.
CCTGTCGCAGCCTTTCTTTCATCTCATTATATGCCGACGGATCGCGCAAGAGGTGCAGGACTTCCTGGCACAACCGCTCGGCCGTCGCCTCATCCTGAATCAGTTCCGGCACGACCGATCGGCCGGCCACCAAATTGACGAGCCCAATCCATTTCACATTGATCAACCAACGCGCCAGCCGATACGTCAACGGCGACGTCTTGTACAGCAACACCATGGGAGTCCCCACCACCGCCGCCTGCAAGGTCGCGGTCCCCGACGCAATGAACAACACATCGGATAGGGCCATCACCTCGCTGGCTTGATCGTGCGCCACTCGGACCGGTACAGGGCTGTGCTGCAGCAGGGCCTGGATCAGATTATCGTCAA
Source organism: Nitrospira sp. (assembly GCA_025363325.1). GTDB lineage: Bacteria > Nitrospirota > Nitrospiria > Nitrospirales > Nitrospiraceae > Palsa-1315. Next base: position 370 of record JANYEF010000301.1, read on the forward strand.
TTGAGGAGGCCTGCGCCAGGATAAACTGCGTTCCCGGTTCAGCTGCGACCAGTTGCGCAGCCGCCTTGAGGAGCACCGGCAGGAGCATTTCGACTTCGCTCACTCGACTCCCGGGCAATAATCCGACGACGCGGGTGGACTCGTCCAAGCCGAACTCCCTGCGAAGCTTCGCACGATCATAATGCGGCGCCACCGTATCGAGCAATGGATGGCCGACGAACGTGCAACGCACTCCTGCCAGACGATAGAGTTCCGGCTCGAATGGGAGGATGACGACGACATGATCGACCCGGCGCTGAATCCACTTCATGCGCCCTGGCCGCCAGGCCCACACTTGTGGGGCAATGTAGTACAGCACACGTCGACCGGCGGCTTTGGCAACTCGGGCGAAATGAAAGTTCAGCCCTGGGTTATCGATCAGCACGACAAGGTCCCAGGCCTCTGCCTTCAGCACCCGCCGGATGGCGCGCACGCGCTGGACCATGGCTCGGATAGCGGACAGCCCGATCAATCCCATCACGTCCAGCTGCGGGACTCCCGGCACAAGGGTCACACCCGCAGCGCGCATCCCAGGCCCACCAATGCCGACTAGCTGGGCCGTCGGGTCAAGCGCCATGATCGCTTTGGCTAAATGAGCCCCGTGGAGATCACCCGAGGCTTCGCCTGTGACGATCAGAATCCTCATTCTAAGAAGGGGGTATGGGAGTAGAGGGATATCGGAGTAAGGGCCTATACCTTCTATCCCGACTGTCTCATTACCCCATTTTATCCCGCTACCCCATCTACCCCATTATCCCTTATACCCCGACTACCCCTCTGTCCCCTTCCGCATGGCGAGCTGCAAAGGCTCCAATGGCCTGCAAGACCTGATGCGCCACGTCCACTGCCGCGGCGCCATCTTCACCCGATACCACCGGCCTTGAGCCCGTGCAGACAGCGTGAAGAAACGATGCGAGTTGGAGCTTCAACGGTTCTTCGTCTCCACCCTGCAACTGTTCAAACTCGACGGTCGGCTTCTCCTCAGCCTTAGCAGTGCGGCGGCAAATCATACCTTGTCGCGTCTGGAAATCGATCGACAGATAATTGTCTCGCTGGAAGAGGCGGAGCCGGCGCATCTTATTCGTCGACACGCGACTGGAGGTCAGGTTGGCCACGCAGCCGCTCTTGAACTGAATGCGGGCATTGGCAATATCGATCGAGGAGGACAACACTGCCACTCCCGCAGCGCGCACTTCCTCAACGGGACCAGGATTCAACGATAGCACGAGATCTAAATCGTGAATCATCAGATCCATCACCACATCCACGTCCGTCCCCCGCTCACTGAAACTGCTGAGACGGTGACATTCGATGAACACAGGCCGCCCGATATGGGGACGCATCAGCGCCATCACCGGATTGAACCGTTCGCTGTGACCGACCTGTAAACAACAGCCCCTCTGCTTGGCCAGCTGCACCAACTCCTGTGCCTCTTTGGGCGTGACGGCAATCGGCTTTTCGACCAGAACATGCTTGCCCGCCTGCAGACAGGCTTTTGCGACAGCATAGTGGCCTGACGTGGGCACCGCCACACTGACAACATCGACGTGCGGCAACAACTCATCAGCCGTACGAAAGACGCGCACTCCATGCCGATCTGCGACCGTCTGCGCACGTTCGACCGACTGGTCCACCACGCCGACGAGCTGCGCCCCCGGCAAAGAGGCATAGAGGCGCGCATGGTGCTGCCCGAGATGTCCGACGCCAATGACGCCTGCCCTCAACGGTGTCATGTTTCGAGCCTCATGTCCCGCTCGGCTCGAGTTTCGTGATCCCGACAATAGCAATGCGAGCAGACCGAGCCTTCTCCAACATGATCTCGCGATCCAACAGGATAGTCCGACCGGCTTCGATCGCCAACACGGAGGCCTTGACCGATGCCATCACCTCGATGGTTCGAGGCCCCACGGCCGGGAGATCGAACCGCAAATCCTGCTGCGGCTTCGATCGCTTGACTACCACTGCCCCCCCCTTGGCCAAATCACCACCGCGTTTGATGGCTCCATCGGTGCCTTCGACCGCCTCGACGGCCACGACCACGCGATCTTTGATCACGACGCACTGTCCGATATCGAGACGCCCAATGTCATGCGCCACGTCCCACCCGTAGCGGATATCCTCCCACTCTTTCTCCGATGGGGCCCGCGCGGTCAACGTCCCTTCTTCTACGAGAATCCCCTCAAGCCCGAAGGTCGACTCACAGATGGCGATCCCTTCGCGCTCAAGCTCCTTCGCGATTTCGCGCAGAATGTCGTCGTCTTTCCAGAGCGCCAAACGTGTCGCCAACGCCAAGGTGCGAAAATCCGGCCGCACGGTGGTAAACATATGGGTCTTCTTGATCCCGCCCAACATCACGGCCTGATGGACCCCGTCTTCCTTGAACGCCTTAATCAGTTTGTTGAGCTGACCGATCTTGACCCAATGGATCCGATCCACATGGCTGGCCAACTCCGGCTCCGTCTCGCCTTCATGCGCCACGGCCGATACGTGATAGCCAAGTTTTCTGGCATTATCCGCAAAGATGATCGGGAACCGGCCATTGCCGGCAATAAGCCCAATCCGCTCGCCACCGATGACCTGAGGCAGTGATGCCACGGTGCTTACTCCTCATCCTCTTGATCTTTGCCGACCGACCGGCAAATACCGCGCTTCGTTCCCTCCAGGAACCCCAGAACCGTCATGACATCGGGTTGGTCTCCGAACTCAACCTTGGCGAGCTTAGCTGCTTCAGCGGTTCGATGCCCCGATCGGAAGAGCATATCGTACGCCCGTTTTAGTACCGAGATCCGATCGGTCGAAAACCCCTGCCGGCGCAACCCCACTGAGTTGAGGCCATACATCCGCGCACGATAGCCACCCGCAGCCCGCATGAACGGCGGGAGGTCCTGCCCGATGGCGCAACAACCGCCGACCATGGAATACGACCCGATCCGCACGTGTTGATGGATACCGGTCAATCCCCCGATAATGGCATGGTCGCCGATGGTGATGTGGCCGGCTAAACTGGCGGCATTGGCCAGAATGAGATGGCTGCCGAGATGACAGTCGTGGGCAATGTGCACATAGGCCATCAAAAAGTTCTTGGAGCCGATGCTGGTCGTCCCACCGCCTTGTACCGTAGCGCGGTTGACCGTGACATATTCCCGAAGGATGTTGTCGTCGCCGATCACCACCTTGGTCGGTTCACCCTTATAATTGAGATGTTGGGGCGGGGCGCCGATCGAGACAAAGGGATGCAGCTCGCATCTCGCACCGATCTCCGTCCAGCCATCGACTGCGACATGAGACACAAGACGGGTCCCCGGCCCGATGGTAACGTGTTCGCCAATCACACAAAAGGGACCCACGACAACGTCGGCGGCCAACTGTGCATTGGGGTGGATGATCGCACTCGCATGAATCTTCACTCGGTCCTCCAGTGATGGGTGATGCGTGAGGGGTGATCAGGGTAACGCTCGTTCATGGCATGATCTTGGCGTGGCGTTCCCTTCCGATAACTCATGACTGTTCACTCATCACAGATCACTTTTTTTCGGCCTTTTCTTCTGTCACCATGGCGGTCACTTCGGCTTCACAGACGAGCTCACCCTCGACAAACGCCTTGCCCTGCATCTTCCAAAACGGCGCCCGTTTCTTGACGACGTCGATCTCAAACCGTAATCGATCACCGGGTACGACCGGTTTTCGAAACTTCGCGCCATCGATACCGGTCAAATACACCACCGGACGCGTCGCGCGCCCCAATGACTTCAGCGCTAGAATCGCACCAACTTGAGACATGGCCTCGAGAATCAACACCCCCGGCATGACCGGACGTCCAGGAAAATGCCCTTGAAAGAACGGTTCATTGATCGTCACATTCTTGATCCCTACGATCCGCCGGTCGGGTTCCCACTCCTGCACGCGATCAACCAGGAGAAAGGGATACCGGTGAGGCAAGAGGGACTGAATTTCAGCTTGTTCCATCACGGACATCGGCGGAGCCTCCTCATAGGCAAGATCTCAGTTGTGTGCATTCTGCAGTTGTGGCGACACGAAGACTGCCCCTTCCAAGCTCGTTTTCTTCTCTTCTCAGGTGGGCGGCCTGGTTTGGCCCCCTACTGCGTACGTCCAATGATCCTTCCAAGCTTGCGCGTCAT
>JANYEF010000304.1 GCA_025363325.1 Nitrospira sp.
GGACCTGAGAATGTGTTCGTGCTGAGCCCCGCAAGACTGTAGCGGAAGAACCCGTCGGTGACCGCCGTTTTGGTAATGCCGGCCATTTCAACGCCAGGTGAATTTTCTCCGATTGCGAAGGAGTTGGGGTTGGCGTAGGGACTGGTCGATGTCCCGCTGATCGTGGCTGTGCGGGGCGTACCCGGCATATAGTGATACATTACAAACTGTGTGTTCAGCGTCGGACTCCGCTTCTCGCTGAAGGGCACATCGAGTTCAAACTTCCCAACCTTCAGATTCATGAGGTACGTCCCCGGCTCGCCTTGAACACCAAGAAACCGTTCGAGCCGGTTGAGCCTGACATAAGCAGCTTCCAAATCGCCGTCCGACGTTCCTGTGCCGAACCCTGCGCTTCCGAGCCCGGGGGTGAACACCAAGCCAAACGAGATGTCGCGGTGCAGGAGACCAAAGCTTAAAATGTCCAGCCCCGTAAAACCAAACCCGCCGGTCGAGAATCCACTGCCATCCGTTCGGACACTGGCTGCCTGGTAGCCGACTGTCGTTCGCATTGAGAGGGGCCAGTAGCCCATGGTGATATTTTCGTGAGTGGGAAGGTCTACATCCGCGCCGAATTGATACCCCTGGTCGCGAAATTGGTTCCCGAAGTCATTCAGCTTCGGAAATCCTGGCACGTGGCAGACGTTGCACGGCACTCCGTATTTCCTGGCAAACGCGGGAATGGCATGAGCCTCAGGCAGCAGGACGCTGATTTCGAAACTGACCAGGCCGATAAGTACAAGCACACAGACAACGAGACTCCGTCTGGTAATCGCGCGAATACTCATGGGCACATCCCTTCCTTTTCACGCCCGCATACGCCGGCGCATTGATGGTGTCACGGGTCCTGTCCCCCTCGAAGTGCGAGGGCCAAACGACGTGATGCTACGACTGTGCGGCGCAAAATGTTCGGACATAGGCCACGACCTTCCACCCTTCCTCTTCCGACAGCATCCCGGGGATGAGTGGTACCATTCCTGTGCCTGAACTGCCGTATTTAATAATCCAATACAGTTCCCCGTCCTCCCGCTCTTTCTGAAAGGCGCAGTTCGTGAAATCGCGTGGCGGATGGGTTGGGTTCATCTGCGCAGCAAACCCGTCGCCTTTGCCGCTGGTCCCGTGACAGGAAGAACAACGCCCTTTGCCTTCGTAGAGCGCTTTACCTGCTGCGACGATTTCGGACGGGGCTGTGCGAGTATCCCCAAAGGGGGCCTTATAGCTAAGGGCCTCCTTCATTGCGGAGGGGGGGACTCGGTCTTCGTTAGGCTGGCGCGGGGCGCAAGCCGCTATGGTGACCACCGCCATCATGGCCGGAAGCATGAAGTAGCCTAAAAGGTTTCGGAAGGGCATCGAAACACCTCCTTTTCTACATGAGCCTTGCTACGTTGGCTTGAGAAATACTCCCCGACTAGAAGCTCTTAATTTGCAATTCACATTCCTGATGACTGACAGGTCTCATGGGAGACAAGCTCTCAGGGAAAATCACGTGATTCTTCGATAGGAGAGGAAATTTCGCATTCGATAATCCCTCAGAGATGGAGCTTTTTGCGACAGAGCCTACTCCAGCTTGCCCCAGAAGGCCACAGCAATATTCTGTCTATGCAGGAGAGAATCAAACCTGAAACACGTGCTTTGCGCACAGCTTTCTCACCCACGCACTGCACGCCGAGACCCGAGACGGGCCAAACGAGGCACGAGCTCAACTCTTCACCCGTACCCACATTTAGCGAGGCGGCTGGTGTGGTCTCCACTGTGCGCATTGAACGAGGCCCTTCCAATTCTCTCTACTTCTCTTTAGGGGAGTGGCCGAGGCTGCCCTTTACTGCGCGCGTCATCCCAATCCCGCCCTTCACTTTCAAGGGTAGCCTGGTTGATCCTCGATTGCGCGCGTCGAACGAGCACATTCGGATCGTGCGCGTTCCGCGAGCAGGAGGACGACCAGGCTACCCCTCCCACCCTTCTGAGGCCGCGCGTTGCGCGAGCACAGAAGATCATCAGGCTCCATCCCCTCCTCTGCTCCGGGAGCAAGGGATCAGTACGGGTGTCATTCCACCCCTTTCTTGGTGCGCCCGGTCCCCGTCGTCCCCGCCATGACGGCCACCTGCGTCCGTGGAGAGAAGGCCTGATCGATGCGTTGTTTCCCATTGGTCGTGAGGATGACGATTCCATTGTGACTCTCGATGCGCTGCAGGAAATGGGCTGTCTCCGCATTTGCGGATCGGTCAGGGGCATCCTTGACCTTACTGCCTGTCCCGAACAGCGCGTCTGCTTCATCGAAGAAGAGGATCGCGCCACTGGCTGCTGCTTTATCGAATACGTCATTCAGATTCTGCTCAGTTTCGCCGATGTATTGGCTCACCACCGCTGACAAATCCACCCTGAACAAATCTACGTTCAGTGTTTCGGCCAACGTCTCGGCGGCCTTCCTTCGGCGGAGCGCCGTGGAACCTGATAGGACTAGGACCGCGGCGGATGTCGCCTTGGCCTTCTTTGCCCGACGCACCGACCTTGCCTTCTTCTTTCCCGCCGTCTTCTTCACTGCGGTCTTCGTTCTCTTCCCTTTAATCACCTTGGCTGCCATATTTTCTTCTCACTCCTCTTCGTATATTGAACTCCCTGCCCCTCCCAACGCCCGCAGTCGCTCACGAATATCCAGACGGCAACTTGCGGATCTTATCGTCAATTGATCACAATGGCTAGGGGCTCACCGTGCAGGGCTTCAGCCATTGGAAGGACCTCGCGTGATGACACCCGCAGCGCTGATTGAACAGGAACTCGCGGCAGCTGAAGCCGCACGGCAGAACAGCAACGACGGGAAGGCGCGAGTCTGTGCCCGACGCGCCGTGGCCCGCGCTACCGAAGCGTGGTTGGCGCGGCTCTCAATCCCAGGATGGCGCGGGGATGCGATGGCCCATCTCCGGGAGATTCAGCAGGACGCGTCGTTCCCTCTTCCCATCCGCCAGGCAGCCGAGCGATTGAGCACCCCGGTAACCAATCAGCACGCAGCCCCCTTCACGACAGACCCAATCGCCGACGCGAGACTCATCATCGCCCACCTCAGCAGTACCGATGGTGGCGCGTGAAACGCGAGACATGCGAGAAAGGCGCGACGCGAAGTTCGAAGTTCTGGGTTCGACGTTCTGAAAACCTCGAACTTCGGACCTCGAACCTCCGTCCGTCTCGCCCGTCCCGCCAGTCTCGCGGGCTACAACAGTTTTCCCGCAGCCTGCCAACCCTCGCCTAAGAGGAGTGACCGAGGCTGCCCTCCACCATGTTTCTCGACCGCTAGAGACTTCTAAGATCCCTTCTGTAGGAACGTCCACCTCACCTGCTTCAAAAACCGCTCCCTGAAATCGTAAGGAATAGGGTCGATTTCCCGAATGATTTGAACTATCCTTGGGTCGGTTCACAAACAAATATTTCTGCTGAGAGGCCTACGGAAGATCGGAGGTTTATAGCCAATGGGTATGTTTAGTGAAGGTGGGGTAACTTATAGTGCTGCAATCGACATCAATGCTTCTAACAGTCCTTTTGTTGAGCTATTGAAGATGGCGGGAAATGGAAAGCGTGTTCTAGAAGTTGGCCCGGGGGCCGGTCACGTTACGAAGCAGTTAACTCAGCAGGGCTGCACGGTGACGTGCATAGAGAAAGACAAGAACATGTCTGATATGGCCAAGGATTTTTGCGCGCATATGATTGTCGGAGATATCGAGTCTAACACTATCGGACGGCAGCTCTTCACAGAGCAATTCGACGTAATCACCTTCGGAGATGTCCTCGAACACTTACGAGATCCAGTCGCGGTTCTTAACAACCTTAGACCTCTGATCGCTCCGGCCGGATACCTCGTTGCCTCCATCCCAAATGTTGCCCATCGAAGCTTGAGGCTCTCTCTCTTATTCGGCGAATTCGATTACGCCGACATGGGGTTGCTCGATCGAACTCATTTGAGGTTCTTCACCATCAGAACGATAGAGAAGATGATGAACGAGTCTGGGTTTAGGATCGTGAATATGGTGAGGATTCGTGACGCATCACTGATGGACACGCTCTTACGCAGGACCGCGTCGTGGGGCCAGCGAGTCGTGCTGGAAATTGTGAAGGTGTTATTCAGAGGGCTGATACGGGGAGAAGCACTCACATATCAATTTGTCATCAAGGCTGTTCCGATTTCAACGATTTAGGACTAGGCATGGTGACCAAAACCAGTTATTCTTGAACCTCTCATGCGCGTCGTGCAACCCATCGATCGCGAAACGCCCTTTCTCGTTGAACTCCCAAAGCATTCTGATACTCTTCTGAAAATCCCCAAACAAGAGGATATGCCGAGAAGGGAATCAAGATGAGACGAGATCCGACGTGGATTTGGTGTTTTGTTCACGCGCTGGTCGTGATCGGACTTGTTGTGTCTTGGGACAGCTGTGCCGAGGCCGAGGACACGTGGCAAACTGGTTTGTCTGTGTACCATTCCAGTGGCGATTACGGGACCGGCTCCACCACCACCATTACGTCCATTCCACTCTCGATTCGCCGTCTGTTTCGGGACGGGGACGTGACGCTGG
>JANYEF010000369.1 GCA_025363325.1 Nitrospira sp.
TCCTGCAACAGCTGTGCACTCAGCCAGAGTGCGGTGCGAAGAATCGCACCGACACACGGCTCGACGTAACAGAGTGGCTCGGGCCCGACGAAGCTCAGCTGCTCGGACTGTTTGCGGGTCGCCCGGAGCCCCGGCAGGCATTCCGCGAATCACATCTCCTGCAGCAGCAGGTTGCGGCTATTGGAAGTTGGCAGCTGAAGGTCAGGTCTTCTATACAGAGGCATCGGATCACTATACCTGTCCGGTCGGGGCCCATACTCACGGTGTGGATCTGCCACCACAGGTCGCGACTGAACTGAACGGTCTGGTGCAGACCATGGTGGGGATGCAGTACCTCACGATGGCAGAAATTCCAATGATCCCGCGTCGCCAGGGAACCTTTCACGTGGCCCTCTATGCGCCGCTCACAAAGGCGACCTTCACCCCAGACGTGGTGCTGGTCCGCGGGACCGTCAAGCAGCTAATGCTGCTGGCGGAGGCGGCACAGTCCGCTGGCGTGGCCGGCGGTGGCGCAACGATGGGAAGGCCGACCTGCGCCGTGCTGCCGGAATCACTGCAATCTGACACGACCGCCACCAGTTTTGGCTGTATTGGAAACCGCGTCTATACCGGGCTCGGAGATGATGAAGGCTATTACGCCATTCCCGGCGCAAAGGTGGCCGGCGTAGTCCAGAAGTTGGCGATCGTCATCGAGGCCAATCGTCAGTTGGAAAAGTTTCATCGAGCCCGGGTTGGGACTCCTTCTTAACACTCCAGGAGACCGACATGCCGCGACTCCTCCTGCTCTTGCCAAGCACGACCTATCGAGCAGAGGCGTTCCTCCATGCAGCCGTCCTTCTGCAGCTCTCCGTGACCATTGGGATGGAGCGGATTCCCGAAGGCCTTCCTGTCTCGTCGGACGATGTCTTGCTGCTCGATGTTCGACATCCACAAGCAGCCGCCCAGACCGTAGTCGCATTCGCCCGAGATCATCAGATCGATGCGGTGATCGGAGTCGACGATGTCACGGTCGTCACCGCTGCCGCCATTGCGCGGGCAATCGGCTTACCCCATAACTCTGTCGCGTCCGTCACCGCCGCCAGGAACAAACGCCTGATGCGCGAGTTGCTGTCAGGCCAGGATATTCTTGTACCTCGCCATAAAGTGTTTCCCCTCGACGGTGATCCAATGGAGTTCGCGAAACAGGTCGCCTATCCCTGCGTCGTGAAGCCGCTGATCCTCTCCGCCAGTTGTGGGGTGATTCGCGCCAATGATGAGGAAGAGTTTAGTGGAGCGTTCCTGCGGGTGGGCGCGCTCCTCACCAATTTGGGTCTGGTGGAACGGGACGAGCAAGCCCGTTGGATCCTCGTCGAGGACTTTGTGCCGGGGATCGAAGTCGCACTGGAGGGTTTGCTCACACAGGGAACGCTGCAACCGCTGGCGATGTTCGATAAGCCCGATCCACTCAACGGCCCATTTTTTGAAGAAACGATCTATATCACGCCTTCCCGTCTCTCCTCCGACATACAACAGAGCGTTATCGCCTGTGCGGCTCGAACGGCGCAGGCGCTCGGACTAAGGGAAGGGCCGGTGCATGGAGAGTTTCGCGTGAACGAAAATGGGGTGTGGGTCATTGAGATGGCGGCACGAGCGATCGGTGGGCGCTGTTCCAGAACTCTGAGCTTCGCCTCCGGTATGTCGCTCGAAGAGTTGATCCTCCGCCACGCATTGAGGATGCCACTCCCTCCCATCACCAAGCAAAAACAGGCAGCAGGAGTGATGATGCTCCCTATTCCATACGGCGGCATGCTGCATGATGTGCGGGGACAGGCCGAAGCCAGGGCAGTGCCTGGGATTGAAGAACTGACGATCACGGCGGAACCAGGCGATGAACTGGTTCCGCTTCCTGAGGGAACACGCTACTTGGGGTTTCTCTTGGCACTGGGAACGACACCCGAGGATGTGGAGCGGTCGCTTCGAGACGCGCACCGCCGGTTGACGGTGGTCATCAGCGCCGCGCCGCCAACCG
>JANYEF010000456.1 GCA_025363325.1 Nitrospira sp.
GGATGGTTGGCGGGCATGTGGTACGCGGCCTCCTCACAAAAGGAGAAGCAGTGCACGTCTTGACCCGCTCAGCCGACCATGCCGATGTTCTCCCACTTGGAGCCAACGGCATTATTGGAGATCTGCGAAAGCCAGAGACGCTGCGATGCGCGATGAAAGGGATCGATCGTGTATTTCTGGTCACACCGCTCAGCCCGACGGAAACAGAGGAGGGGCTGGCGGTCGTAGCGGCGGCGAACCGCGCCGGTGTTCGGCACCTCGTCTATCTGTCGGCATATCATGTGGAGCGGGCGCCCCACATTCCCCATTTCAAGTCCAAGGTAGAGATCCAGAAGGCTCTCAGAGATTCGGGGATGGCGTTCACGCTGATCATGGCCAATAACTTTTTCCAGAACGATCTGATGTATCGTGAGTCGATTCTAGAGGAAGGGATCTATCCGCAGCCGATCGGGGACATCGGCCTGAATCGCGTCGACATACGCGATCTCGCGGATGCCGTGGTCACTACCCTTACCCAAACCGGACATGAGTTCCACTGTTATCCGTTGATTGGTCTGGAAGTATTGACCGGCCAGGACGTGGCGGACATCTATACCCGCTCCCTCGGGCGCGAAATCCGATACGGCGGAAATGATCTTGAGGTCTGGGGGGGAAAGGCCGCGCACACGCTACCGGGCTGGTTGGTCCCGGACCTGAAACGCATGTTCGAGTTCTTTCAACGCCGTGGGCTCCGGGCGAGCGAAGAGGACTTCGCCCTGCAAGCGAAGGTGCTCGGTCATCTTCCCCGCTGCTTCCATACGTTTGTCGGAGAGACGGTTGCGGCATGGGAACGAGATGGGCCTCGCGAGCACGCGAAGGTGGGGTAAAGACTCATGATGGGTTGTGTGTGAGAGGAAATCCACCAGGGCAGAGAAAGAAGACGCACGCAACGGGCGATAGCGTGAAGAGGTTACGATGAAACTATATTTGGACACCGCGAACGTAAAAGAGATTCATGAGGCTGCGAGTCTTGGCGTGCTGGACGGTGTGACGACAAACCCATCGCTCGTGGCGAAAGAAGGCCGAATTTTTCGCGAAGCGCTCGTCGAGATCTGCAACATTGTCGATGGGCCGATCAGCGCCGAGGTTGTCAGCCTCGAAGCTGATGCGATGGTCAAGGAAGGAACGGAACTCGCCAAGATCCATAAGAACATTGTCGTCAAGGTGCCGCTAATTCTCGAGGGATTGAAGGCGGCGAAACGGATGGCGGCGGAGGGAATCAAGGTCAACGTGACTCTGTGCTTCTCGCCGACACAAGCGTTGCTGGCTGCAAAAGCCGGAGCCTGGTGTGTCTCTCCGTTCATCGGCCGTTTAGACGACATCAGCTCGAACGGGATGGAGTTGATCCGTCAGATTGTGACGATCTACAAGAACTACGACTTCAAGACCTATGTGCTGGTGGCCAGTGTCCGTCACCCGCAGCACGTGGTCGAAGCGGCTCTGGCCGGTGGCCATATCTGTACCATGCCCTTTTCGATTTTCCAGCAGCTGGTCAAACACCCCCTGACCGATCTGGGTGTGAGCAAGTTTCTAGCAGACTGGAATGCTCAACTCCAGAAGTCACCAACGGTTAGAAAAGGAGTTCCGCTGTGAATTTGAAAGGTCTTGTTCATCGAGAGCTCGGTGAGGGGCTGACTGAAGAGGAGCTGGCCTCTGCAGTTGGGGTCTCCGTACGAACGATTGCGGACATTCTGCTCGACGAGCTCCCACAAGACCCGGCAATCTGGGAAACATTTGCGCGGTATTTTCGTATTCATGCGGATTTTCTGCGATCCGGTGGCCCGCCGCATTCAGAGGGACTGTTCGACCTCACAGAGAGCGCCCATCCCTCCGCTGCCGGTCAGATGAGGAAGGTGCCACTTCTGAGGTGGGATCAGATTGACCAGATGGTTACGAGCGAAGAGCCGCCTCGTCTCATCCACGCTGAAACGCTGCTCGAAACCGACGTTCCAGGGAAGCGCACCTTCGCCGTGCAGGTGAGAGACAATTCCATGCAGCCCCTCTTCAGTGAAGGCGAGATCATTTTCGTCAATCCTGATCTTCCCAGTGAGCCTGGTCAGTACGTGGTGGTCGCGAGTGAAGACGGCCGCCCCGAGGGGGCCCTCTTGCGGCAGCTTAAGGAAATCGGCGGGCAGGCTATTCTCCATCCACTCAACCGGCGGTATGAAGATCTTCCCGTAACGAAACAACAGCAAATCTGGGGCCGGGTCGTGCGATTGCGAAAGAATCTTTGAAGAACAGTGGCTTTTCTCAACGGATGGTCGAATCACTATGGGACAGTTTCTAATAGGAATGGTTGCGCTGGTCACCGTGCTCTTCTTCACTCAACCCAGTCTCGCGGGGGGAGACGAACACCGCACGCTGCGACTCCTCCAGGAGAAAGGCATCATCACGCAACAGGAGTATGACCAAGCCGCCCAAGAGGAAGAACGCGAGGAGCAAGCGAACGAGGTCACGAAGAACGGCTTAGAGATCAAACTGGGAGGCTTCGCCGAAATCGATTTTGTCGGAGACAATACGCGAAGTTTTGAGGAAGTCATCGGCAATCGTCCGGTCCTGCGAAGCAATACGGTGGGTGGGGCAAATAGCTCGTTT
>JANYEF010000457.1 GCA_025363325.1 Nitrospira sp.
CTTCCCCGGTGGAAGTGCCACTTGCGAGGAAAGTTATACGCGCACTCTTTAATGGTCTCATCAGTAACAGGGAACACTCCCGCAGGACAGCCGTACGAGACGGGCCAACCGAGATGGGAATCCAATCTGTCCACGTCGCGCCTTTCTCGCGCGTCACGCGACACAGTCTGTAGTGCCGCTGGCGGACTTTTTCAGCATCCTGGTCGGTCTCGGCACGAATCGTCTTGCTGGTCCCGGAGATCGTAGTCAGCCACCCCGCGTCTTCGGTCGAGTTCGATCGTACAACAGGCTTCCAACATCTCCTTCAATTGACGACGCCCCCGTTGCACGCGAGATTTCATTCCAGAGAGCGAGAGACCAAGTTGTGCGGCGGCCTCCTGCTGAACGACCCCTTCAAGATCGACCAGTATCACCGCTTGCCGATACTCTCCTGACAAACGTTCGATCATAGGACGAAGACAGCCGGCCAGCTCTGTACGAAGCTGGCCGGAGTCCTCAGACGCCGTCGTCCTGGTGGACGCCGATTGATGGGCTTCGAGGTCTGCCGCAAGACCGGCAGGCATTTCTCTCCGGCGCCCCGGTGCGCGGTAATGATCGATGATCGCGTGACGCGCAATCTGGTAGATCCATGAGATCAGCCGGCTCTGATCTTTTAACCCATCGAGCCCTCGCTGCATCTTGAGCCAGACGTCCTGCACAATGTCGTCGACCTCAGCCTCGTTGGCGACACGCTTCGCGATGAACGCACGGAGGCCATTATGGATTTGCTGCCAAATTTCTTGCGCATTGGCTTCCATGCCAACACCTCCATCGTTCGTTTCCATACGGTACTGCTCCTTGCTCACACCGTGCAAGTTGCCGGCTCCGACACACCCTTCCCCTTTGGCGCACAGCAACCAGTATTTTTCAGCGTTCCTGTGACAGCCAACTGCTCAAGCACGGTGAAGACCTCCCAGGCATTGCCGTCCGGGTCGGTAAACCAGAGCTTGTCCTGCCGCGCAAAGCAACATTCCGCACCCACCTCGACCTTTTCGAGGATGCCCTGTTCTTGCAGCCGCTGTTTCCACCCCGCGATATCATCGACAGACTCGACTTCGATGCCGAGATGGTTTACCGCGCTTACCTTGCCGGTGGACGACACGAGCGCCAAGTTCAGCGCCGGCGCCGTCAGATCGAACTTGGCATAGTCCGCCGTCTGCTTCTGCGGCGCCACGCTAAAGACCTTCTGATAGAACTCAACCGAGGCGGGCACGTTTCGCACATCGAGAGAAAGATGAGGTCTCATGGGGTTCTCCTTTCGCTGATTGGGAAAGCGCCATGCCTCCCCTCATCTCTATAGACGGAGCATTCCCGAAAAGAACGCAAGCTTGGCCTCCTCCCACTCCATAATCCACAACGCGGTAGCTCACATTACTCTTGAGCGCTTCTGCTGCAATCGCGGATTCGCCGCTGCGACAAGCCTGCACGCGCCAATAGCAGGCCCAGCAGCATCCCAGCCGGACCGCCGCCTGCTGTACAGCACCGCACCGACATCGTCTGTATGATCAGGCTGCCTCACTTTGCTCACGGGGAACGAGGACAGCTACCATGCGCATGTGCCAACCGCTAGCGACGAGCACGCATGCAGCAATCAGCCGTGTGATCGTTCACCAGCCCGGCGGCTTGCATGTAGGCATAGATGATCGTACTGCCGACAAAGCGAAAGCCGCGCTTCTTCAGATTCTTCGAGAGCTCATCACTCTCAGGGCTCGTCGCAGGAACCTGTGACATGCGTGCCCAGCGATTCACGTTCGGTTTTCCTCCGACGAATTGCCAGACGTAGCGATCGAACGAACCAAATTCCTCCTGGACAGCAAGAAAGGCCTGCGCGTTGGTCACAGCCGAGCCGACTTTGAGCCGGTTGCGAATGATGCCGGGATTCTTCAGCAGCACGGCTTTCCTCTTCGCCGTGCATCGCGCCACCTTCTTCGGATCGAACTCCGCAAATGCTCGACGATAGCCATCCCTCCGCAGCAAGATCGTTTCCCACGTGAGACCCGCCTGCGCTCCTTCCAACAGCAGCATCTCGAAATGCTTCCGGTCATCGTGAATCGGCACCCCCCATTCACGGTCATGATAGGTGATGACATGCGGCTTGGCACCGACCCATCCGCAACGAGTCTTACCATCGGAGATCGGATGGAGAAGCTTAGCCATCATCAAAGCATTCGGCTCAAGAACGCAGCCGCCTTCTACCTCAGGTCAACTGGAATGAACCATGTCGGCCTCATACGTCCGAAGTCGGTTCTCTCATGGTTGCGGAGGTCGCGGTTCGAGTCGAGCACGACAGTCCCGGAAGGCCCCCGCCAAAACACCACCCAATGCCAGAACGCGCGATCCCCTTCTTTGTGCCATTTGATGGCGAGCAACGCAAGATTCGGCAGAGCCTCCCATGAAGTGAAGGGCACTTCAGTTCTTGCCGACCTGACTCCGTACTCCTTGAGCAGCCTACGGACGTAGCCTGTTTCAGACCATAGTTTCGGGTCGTCGGCAAAAATGCCCAGTCGATTCGCCACACGCTGCGTCTCCCGATAGCTCACGCCCGCCAGCGCGGCTACGCTCGCAATGCCGCACCCAGTCCGTTCGAGTTGCACCACCGGTTTCATGGCAACTCCAATTTCAGCTTCCGTCCGCCGGAGATGCTGAACCCCTTCCGTTGATAGAAGGCCAACGTCCTATCGAATTGAGGCAGCGGCGGCGTAGTCGCTTCCAGCCTGCGCCATCCTCTTGATTGCCCGAGTCGCCGCGCCTGCTCTAGCAACGCCGTCCCGAGACCCTTCGAGCGATGAGCCGGACGGACATAGAATTCTGGAATCGTGCCGTACGCGCCTTCGGTATAGAGTGCGTAGCTTTCATAGAGCGCCAGAAACCCAAGAGGTTCCCCTCTCTCGCGCGCAAGGAGCACCGTATACAGACCGTCTTTCATCCACGAGCGGGCACGAACCACCGTGTCGTCGTGATGGAAATCAAACACCTTGTCTTTCACGGCCGCCATAATCTCATGGAGCAATTCCCCAACCAGCGTCGCGACGGAATCGGCATCCTCAGGCTGAGTCTGGGCAATCTGAATGGTCATGGATTACCCTGCGAGGTTTTGAAAGAGCGCGTACCCCTCGGCCCAGTCGCCGAGGCTGCTGTCAGCATTGATGTGGCCGGCCTCTCCAATATCGACAAATCGGCTGCCCCAGGCATCCGCGCAGCGTTGCGCAAACGCTGACGATCCGAATGGATCGTTCGCACTCACGACTACGGTGGATGGAAACCCATGAGGCTGCATCGGCACCGGCGCGAATCCTCTTGCGCTTGTGGGAAACCCTGGGCTGCCCGGCTCGGGCACCGCCACGAGCAACGCCCCCTTGACCGATGCTCGAACACGGCTAGCCCAATGAGCCACCAGGAGACAGGCGAGGCTGTGAGCCACCAGCATGGGCGGAGAAGGACAAGCCTGCACGGCCACATCCAACGCACGAACCCAATCGTCACAGACCGGACTGTCCCAATTGCCAAGATTCACGCGCTGCCAATCGGGATGGCGCAGCGCCCAGCGCGTTTGCCAATGTTGCGGGCCGGAGTTGCCAAGACCGGGAAGAACGAGCACCGGCGTATCTATGGACATCTCATCCCACGGCCTTCCGACCGCTCACGGCGATTGTGGCGTAGTAGATGGCCCAGGTGTTCGGATCGTCGGCCAATCGGCAATACCGTTCAAGATCCGACTGCCCAACGACTCCTGTGGCTAAATACTTCTCCCCCAATTGCTTGGCCGACATCTTCATCACCTTAGCCATCCCGGATCCGCCCGCACAGAGAGGGGCATCGTTCTCCACGGTCAGGTGTTGTAGCCCTCGCCGCTGCATCAAGGCAGGCAACTTCAGTCCCAGCGCGTAGTCCATTCTCAATGTCGCATACATATGTTCGATAGCCTGATTGACCTTGCGCAGGGACGCCAATTCCTGCTCACCACCAGTGATGCCACGGGAGGCTGAAAAATCAGGCTCCTCCAGAACAAGCCAGCCTCCCGGCTTGAGGCTGTCGAGCATCTTCGTCAACGCCACCTCGTAGTCAGGAAGATGGATCAAGACGTAGCGGGCATGCACCACATTGAACGACTGTTGCGGTAAAAGAGCGGTGCGAATATCGGCTCGCATGATACGCACATTCGGTCGCTCCGCTTCACTGAGGAACTTCGGATCGAGATCCACCGCCACGACCTGGCCCGTCGGACCAACCACCTCGCCCATCCAGGTCATGATCGACCCAGCGCCAGGCCCGACCTCAAGACAGCGCCAGCCCGCTTGCAGACCAGTACCGAGTAGCCGTCTCCGACTCGCAGGATCGAACACCAGCTCGATCATCCGAAGCCGTTCAAGCTCTTTCTGATCCTCCACTCGCTGAAAGACATACTCCGATTGGGCCATGCCCCGACCTCGTTCAACAATAGGATCAAAAATCACAGGCACCAAAACTGTGGAGAAGTATAGACGACTACCAGGCGGGGAGAAAGACTCTCAGATGAGGCAGAGCTAGAGCGAGCTCAGAATGTCCCAGATTGTTGCACTCTCCCGCAGGATGCTCAAAAAGTTCTGCCAGCAAGGCCGCAGCGAGCGAAGAGGCGAGGCGTACGCTTCGGTACGTTGAGCCTCTGAGCAAAGCGAGAACGCCGTTGGCAGACTTTTTCAGCATCCTGCCCTAGCAGGGGATATTGATGGCCGGGTCGCAAGACAAAGACGGAATCACCGAGGGGCGCATGTACCGGCTTGAGGGGTCCTGGGACCCCATCGATCCCTTACTCGGCGGTCCGCCGGGCATTCCAGGGAGTCCTCGTCCGGCGGAGCCAAACCTCTTCCCGACATCTGAGCTCCTCGTGGAGCCAACCCCGGAAGTCGGCACTGATGTAGGTCCGGCATTGGCCTGACCGGACACCCCGGCACTCGGCTCGGCCTGTGAAGTCTGTCCAGCTTGATTCTGAACCGAGGGCGCTGATGACGGCGTCTGCGCGCCACAGGGAAACGCCAGCACGCCAACGGCACACAGAGCCGACACCGCGAGATAATGCCTCATCTCAATGTACCGACAACTCATATTTAGTGCGTCCGCGAAATACCGCATAGACGGTTTCTCCCCACATTCGCTATCTTGAGATGCCTTGGATCTTCCGCGCGCACAGACGAGGCGAGAGCTGCTTTCGGAAAGCGCCAAACCTCGGGATGCAAGGTCGAGCAACGACCCCACGAGTTGCTACTGGCCAAGTGAGAATCTTGACCAATGATTGAATAGAGAATAACATTGCCCGCTCACATTAATCACACACACCAGGGAGTAATTATGTCTGACGCGCCCGATGTCTATTCCGACCAATTTCAACTCAATCTTACTCCATTTGGATGCACGATTAATTTCCAACTCTCTGGATCAAGCCCTGTGGCTCCAGGAAGTCCACCACAATTGGAACGTGTGGCGACCATTCGGATGAGCCTGGAACATCTGAAGGCACTGGTATTTATCTTACACAAACAGCTAGGAGCCTATGAAGCCCAAGCTCAACTGTCTGTGGCTCTTCCAGTCGAGGTTCTTCGAGCGATGCAAATTCGGCAAGAAGATTGGGAAGCCTTCTGGCATTCATAATACGTTTCGACAGGGAACGGTGTCAGCAACCATAATCGCCACCCGCGCATGGGCGTGATTCAGAGCGTGGTGCAGCAGATTTCAGAACACCGTTTGCACCGGTCGACTCATTCGTGCGCCTCAACTCGCTTCCACCCATTCAGGAAATGGCTCCTGACATCTTTGTTTTCCACGCGCTTCAATGTACCGACGATTCATATTCGATGCGTAGGCGAAATACCACATGGGATCAATTAGTCTCGGAGAGAAGATCAACGTGGAGGGATTCTCAGGAGGCAGGGGCAACCACACCACTGCTGCACACGCGGATGAGTTGCGCTAACAAAGCCTCCCGACCCTTTGGCTTCTGTCTTGTCGCGGTGAACGGCGACGGGTTCAGTTGGTTACGGAAAGATGATCGCTTGCTCGGAGTAGCCGATCGCTTTGAGAGCCGCTTCCAGCGCGGCGGCCATCGGCGGGGGACCGCAGAGAAAGATCACGGTGTCAGGACCGGGCGGCGGTAGATGCCCGCGCAGCATGGCCTCGGTGATGCGGCCCGTGCCTTGCGTCCAGCCTACAGGCGGCTGCTCCAACACATGATAACAATGGAAAGTCGCGTGCTCGCGTGCATCCTCATCCCACTCCTCACGGAAAATGATGTCGGCCTCGGCCTTGTTGGCAAAGACCAGAAACAACTCGACAGGAAGGCTCTTGGCGAGAATCCAACGGATGATGGCAATCATCGGAGTGATGCCCGAGCCGCCGGCCACAAACCCCACCTGCTTCGCCATGCCGTCCACCCAATGGCCGCCAGGATTCGGCCCGCTCATCAGCACGGCGTCGCCGGGCTCCCGGTCATGGAGGTACTTCGACACCACGCCGGTTTCGTACCGCTTGACCGTCAAGTCGAAGTACCCCGTGGCGCCGGGCATCGACGACGGCGTGTAGGGCCGTTTCACTGATTTCCCGTCGATCGTCGCGTGGACGTACAGATAATCGCCGGGAAGCATGTCCAACGTGGCGTCGTCAAGCAGGGCAAAACAGAACGTCTTCGTGTCATGGGTATCGTGATGAATGGCCGTGAGCTCATAGGGCACGGGCGTCTTCGACTTGATGCGCGTGACAGGTTCCAAACTCATGCGTCCATCATACGATCCTTAGAGAAAGGTCGCAACTAAGGAGGCAGCTGCGGTAGACGGTTGGCAGGGTTATCTCGTCAGCAAAGTAGCTTGCCATCTTTTCATTTTGCGACACGTAGCGCGCTCGGAGGGGAAATCGACGGAGCGATACCCCACCAGAAACGCATCCATCATTGCCATGGCAGGCTCCTCGCGCGGACAAGGCAATCAGAAAAACAGAATGTCCCTGTTTTCTGGTCCCAACGAGGCAGCTGCTGTGGTCTCCATTGCGCGCATCGAGCGACCACAGCTTTATCGTGGGGG
>JANYEF010000462.1 GCA_025363325.1 Nitrospira sp.
TCATCAGCAACATCTCGGGCCCCACATGAAATGGACGGTGTTGCGAACGGCGAATGCCGACGATGCCGGGCGTGCCGATCAGATCGTTCAGACTCTGCGGCAGGCCCTTGCCAAGTACAAAGATTATCGAGTGGCCCTGAACGACGAGTATGTTCCGCTTCATCCAGAGCGAACGCCAAAGCATTATCATTTCGCCAATAAGCAGCGCCGATTCATGGCGAAGATTCGCTTTGATCCGGCCGAACCGACCGCACTCTTGTATAGGAGAGCTGGGGATGGTTATGAACTCGAGGGGGCGATGTACACCGCGCCGAGAGGCATGAGCGAGGACCAGTTGAACGAGCGCGTTCCGTTGAGCGTCGCGCAATGGCATGCCCATGTCAATCTCTGCTTCCAGCCTGACGGCAGTAGACGCCGCATGACCCGGAAACATCTCGGGCTCAAGGGGACGATTGCCACGGAATTAGAGTGTCAGCAAGCCGGCGGGCGATTCGTTCCGCAAGCTGGTGGGTGGATGATTCATGTATATCCCTTCGAGCCGACTCCCGTAAAGATCTGGACCCACTAAGCGGCAAGATTTTTGTGAGGTGGCATCGCCCAAATGGGCATAACCAGAATAAGAAAGCGCCAGGAACCATTTCGGTCTGAACAGCCGCCGCTGCCCAGTCAGCCGCCCCCCGCGTCCGGTCCTCGTCGTTTGTGGTCTGTCTGGTTCATCTGGTTAGTCTGGTTCAACCAAACAAACAAGAACAACCAACTGGGCGTCATGTTTCACGAGGCTGGCCTGATCATGTGGCGAGTCCGTATTTCTTCAGCTTCGTGAGAAGTGTTTTGTAATCGATGTCGAGCGTTTTCGCCGCCTGGGTCTTGTTGCCGCCGCTGGCTTCGAGGACGCGCTGGATATGGAACCGTTCGATCTCTTCCAGGGACAGGTTTGTGTGATCTCCCGTCTGCAACGAGCTTCGAGTTTTCGGCAACAGCGCGAGGACTTCTTCTCGACTGATCGGACCCGCTCCATGGCTCATCAGCACAATTCCCTCAAGAACATTGCGCAGTTCACGCACGTTGCCGGGCCAACTGTGGGCGGTCAGCGTCTGCATGGCCTCTGGGAAGAGGGTTCTTTTCGTGGTTCCGGGGATGCGCAGGGTCGAGAGGATGTGTTCTGCAAGTTTGGGAAGGTCTTCTTTCCGCTCTCGGAGGGGAGGCACACGCAGGGTGACGGTATTGATGCGGTAGAGCAGGTCGTCCCGGAAGCGGCCTTGGTGCACGAGTTCTTGGATGTCCTGGTTCGTGGCTCCGACCACACGGACGTTGGCCTGGAGCGTCCTCGTGCTGCCGACGGGGCGGTACTCACCCCGATCCAGGAAGCGCAACAGACTCACCTGCATCGGACCCGGCATCTCGCCCAATTCATCTAGAAACAGCGTGCCCCCTTCGGCGGCGGCGATGAGTCCCTGTTTCGCAGCGGTCGCGCCGGTAAACGAGCCTTTTTCGTGGCCGAAGAGTTCGCTCTCCAACAGTTCACGGCTCACGGCTCCGCAGTTCACGGCGAGAAACGGTCCGCTGGCTCGCCGGCTGAGGTCGTGGAGCAGCCGCGCGGCGATTTCTTTGCCTGAGCCGGTTTCTCCCTGAATGAGGACTGGTGCGTTGGAGGGGGCGACCTGCGCGATCTGGGTCTTGAGCTTCTGCCAGGCCTGGCTTGGCCCTTCGATGATGACATCGCGCGTGAAGCCTCCATGCCGGGCCGCGAGGTTCTCTTTGCGGAGGGCGCGCACGGTCTTCAGTCTGGCCAATGCGGCATTGACTGTTGCGGCGTCGAAGGGCGTATCTTTGACTAAAAAATCCCAGGCCCCCTGCTTGATCGCTTCGACCGCGTCTTTGATGTCGCCATGGCCGGTCAGCATGAGGACATCCACATCGGGTTGATGCTCGCGGACCCACTTCAAGACGGCTCGACCGTCGAGGCCCGGCATACGGAGATCGGTGATGACGCATTCGAAGGTGGTGGCCTGCAGCGCCTCGATGCCTGCCGCCCCGTGAGTAACGGCGGTCACCTCACAGCCCTCCTCGCGGAGCGCCTGCTCCAGCACCAAGCGAATGTATTCTTCGTCGTCGATGATGAGTGTGCGCATGGGTTTGGCTCTCAGTAATCAGCTTTCAGCTATCAGTGTTCAGTCTTGTTTCAGGGCCGAAGCTGAGAGCTGACAGCTTCTCGGCCATCCGGGAACGCTAGAAAAAACGTGCTGCCTTTGCCGGGCGACGATTCAGCCCAGACACGGCCCCCGTGTTTCTCCGCGACCAGCTTCACGATGGCCAGGCCTACGCCGGTGCCTTCGTACTCCTGGGCATTGTGCAACCGTTCGAAGAGACCGAAGAGCTTTTCCTTCTGGTCGGTGTCGAAGCCGATGCCGTTGTCCTGTATCCAGAGTATACGTTCGGTCGGTGTCTGCTGCCCCCCGATGCTGATAGTCGGAGCTGGGGAATGGCGGGAGAACTTGAGGGCATTATCGAGCAGATTGACCAAGGCCTGACGGATGCTGACCGGTTCGCCATACAGATCGGCAAAGGGGAGATTGACCGTGATCTGAGGTGTGATGCCGGTGAGCTGGCTCTGCCGGTCGACGAGCAGACTGCTGATCATCTCCAACACGTTGAAGCGGGTGCGTGGGAGGTCCTGCTCTTCCAGTCGTGAATACTTGAGGAGGGCGTCGATCATGTGCGTGAGGCGTAACGAGGACTTCCTGATGATGTCGATGTGGTGTTTCACTTCAGGGTCTTCAGCTTCTGCAAATCGCTTTTCCAAGAGCGACGAGAAGCCTTCGATTTCGCGGAGAGGTCCTTTGATGTCGTGTGCCACGGAGTAGGTGAAGGCTTCAAGTTCCTTGGTCTTGCGCATGAGGGCGGTGCCCCGCTCGCGGAGATTTGCAAGCATGGCCGTCAGGGAATTCGCCAGGATGCCGACTTCGTCTCGTGTGAGCCAGGGTTCAAACTCGGCCGTGAGGTCATGGCGCGCGACGCGATCTGCCGTGGCGGCAAGCCGTTTAAGCGGTGCGGTCACGAGCCGCTTCATCATGAGGTAGATCGACAGGACGAGAAGTCCAAGCAGGCCGACGACGGCAATGACAATGAGCCGTGCCTGCTCGACAAGGCGGTCGCCCTCGATCTTCATCTCTACATCGATCTTGCGGTGAAGTTCGATGAGCGAGGCGATCGCATCTGCGGTCTTGGTCGCGGTCTGTTCGTACAGCCGTTCTGTGGGTATCAGATTCTCTGCATGCTGGCGAGTCGCAGCTTCGAGGTCTTCCCTCTGAGCGCGTAAGGCACTCATGCCATCGGCGATAGCGACGATCGTTTGGCTTTCCTGATCGGCCAGGTCACCCCGTCCGTGCTGTTGCAACATGCCATACAACACAGGATGTGTACGGGCTGCGAGGGAGGCTTGATAGGTGTCCAGTGCCGTGACCGTTCGGTGCTCAATCTCCGCGATGGCCTTCAGGCTGATGGTCTGCTCTGCCGTGTTTTGATGTTCGAGGAGGTGGTGCATGCGGGTCTGCATGTCGGAGAGGTTGCGGAGCATTTCCGACGCCGTGACGACGCCGGGAATGGTGATCCGCTGATGGCGATCGACGTAG
>JANYEF010000474.1 GCA_025363325.1 Nitrospira sp.
GCCGCCGTCTGGGGCGTGCGCGCAACGCCGCGTGGCGCATCAGCCGCTCGATCCGATGTCGGCCGCAGGAGACCCCGTCCGCTAGCAGGTCGTGCCAGACACGCCGGGCACCGTAGGTACGGTCGCTGGCGAGGAAGCTGCCTCGCACCCTGGCCAGCAGTTGTTCGTTGGCCTTCGCTCGGGCACTCGGCGATCGAGTTCGCCAGGCATAGAAACCTGCGCGCGAGACCCCGAGCGCCTCGCACAACCATCCCGCCGGCCAAATCCCCCGGTGTGTCGCGATGAAGGCGAATGTCATAGCACCTCCTTCGCGAAGTAGGCCGCGGCTTTTTTAAAGATGTCGCGCTCCGCCTTCAGCTTGAGAACTTCACGGCGGAGTCGTGCGAGTTCTGCCTGCTCGGGCTTCATCTGCCCCTGGCCCGGAAAGGCCTGCTGCGAATCGGCAGCACACTCCTGCACCCATCGGCGCAACACCGTGCCATGCACGCCCAAATCGCGCGAGGCTTGCGCGACCGTCACCCCGCGTTCTCGAGTCAGCTTCACCGCCTCCACCTTGAATGCTCGCGTACACGTGCGTCGCTCCATGCCGCACCTCCGGTTTCATTCATACACCTCACTCGGTGTCTTTGAAACTGGCAGCAGCCCCAAACAGGTGCGCTAAATAAAATGGACCTCGCCTTAAACGGCAATGTTCTACCAACTGAGCTATCGGTTCACTGAACGAAGACGGCGAATTCTGCCACCCACGATCAACCTGGAGGCTTTACTGGAGCCGTCCGTGACTTGCTCCACTCTACATGGCCCCTGTCAAAAATGGTTGATCAACACTCTCATTAGTACTTGGTCCCGCCTTTGCAGATCTATGCCTGTTAGTTGGCTGAAACCTCAATAATAGAGCGAATAGTGAGGCGTTCCTCCCCAAAATGGAGGTGTACCTGTGTGGCTTTTTGCGCCAGGTCGGCCTTGCCCATTCTAGGGCAAAGGACTAGCCTCTCGTTTGTGGTTTGTCTGATTGATCTGGTTTGTTTTGTTTATCTGGTTGATTTGGTTCATCTGGTTAGTTTCATTCAACCAAAAAACCAGACAAACCAGATAGACCAGATGAACCAGAATTGGAGAAGGAGTGCAGTATGACCGAAGAGTGGGGTGCGATTCTTCTCGTCGATGACGATGCGGAAATGCGGGAGCTTGTCCACGATGTGCTCAAGGACCGCGGGCATCAGGTCGCGACGGCAGGAAGTGGACAAGAGGCCTTGAAGCTGTTGGCCGAGCAAGACTATGCCGTCGTGTTGACGGACTTGCGGATGAAAGGGATGCTGGGAACAGAGTTGTTGGCGGAGATCCGGCGTCTGTATCCGGACATCGGGGTCATTCTCATGACCGCCTTCGGGTCCGTTGAGACCGCAGTCGATGCGATGAAGCACGGGGCTGTTGATTACCTGACCAAGCCAGTGAAAAACACCGAGTTGGTTCGCGTGGTGGAACGGTCTATCCGCGAAGCGGCGCTCCGATGTGAGGTGAACAGGCTCCGGCGCGAGGTCCACAAGGAGTACAGCTTTCATCAGATCATCGGCAAGAGCAAACCGATGCAGGAGATATTCGATCTGATCCGGCGCGTAGCCGACAGTCCAACGAATTTGTTGATCACCGGCGAGAGCGGAACCGGCAAGGAGTTGGTGGCCAAGGCAATCCACTACAATAGCGATCGCCAGGATGCTCCGTTTATCCCCGTCAACTGTGCCGCCATCCCGGAGCAGCTGCTCGAAAGCGAACTATTTGGCCATATGCGAGGCGCCTTCACGGATGCGAAGATGGATAAGCGGGGCCTCTTTGAAGAGGCCCAGAAGGGCACCTTACTCCTCGACGAGATCAGCGAACTGCCATTGATGCTGCAGGCGAAACTGTTGCGAGCGATTCAGGAAAAAGAAATCAGGCGTGTCGGAGCGACGAAACCGATCTCGGTGGATGTGCGTATCATTGCGGCGACGAATCTGAACCTGACGGAAGAGGTCAAGGCCAAACGCTTCCGGGAGGATTTGTACTACCGGCTCAACGTGATCGAGTTGCGCCTCCCTCCCCTGCGCGAGCGCCGGGAAGATATTCTGCTGCTCGTGAATGCGTTTATGAAGAAGTGTGCGGAATCACGCGGGAAACAGATACAGGGCGTGAGCGAGTCTGCACTGGCGATGCTGGTGGATTATGCCTGGCCGGGGAATGTGCGTGAATTGGAAAATGTGATCGAGAGGGCGGTCACGCTCAGCCGGAGCGAAAAGATTGTCCCTGACGATCTCCCGATGACGATTCAGGGAGCCCGAGGCGATCGGCGCGTGCTCGATGACGCGGCTGAACGGACCCTGCCGCTGGATGAAGTAGAGAAAGAATATATCCTCAAGATCCTCGAGAAGACCGGCGGCAACAAGTATCAGGCGGCCCACATGCTTGGGATCGATCGCAAGACGCTCTATCGGAAACTGGGCGAGATCGAAGGGAAGACACAGTCCGGAGAATGACCACCCCATTCTGATCGTCTAGCCGGGATTGTCGACGGACAAATCTGGCTCAGGCCGGGATTGATCGCATGAAGGTTGTCGACAGTTTTGCTATGCGCGCTGCACCCTGGGCGATCCCGGTCCTCACGATCGGAATTTTCGCGCTTGACCTGCTCACTCCGGTCGGCGTGGCGGCATCGGTCTTCTATGTCACTCCCTTGCTGCTGACTTTTTTCTGTCCACGCAACCGTGACCCCATCTACTTCTCCGTTGTTGACGCAGCCCTCATCTGGGTTGATTTGCTTATCAAACTGCCGTTATTCCAATCCCTTATGGCCTGTTCAAGCGCACGCCGGGCTGGCCTGTCCTGTGGGGCGTCGTGCTGAGGCCGGTCCATTACGGGCCTGTGCGGGAAGGACTCATCAGTGCAGAAACAATTTGAAGATATTTTCGAAGCCTCAGTGGACGCGATCGGCTATGCCACACCCGATGAGGCCATCCTCCTCGTCAATCGAGCGTTTTCCGAACTGACCGGTTTTTCAAAAGAAGAGCTGCTCAGAATGAATGCGCGGGACTTGATTCCCGAACAGCACAAAGAGCAACGGGATCTCGTTGTGGCTCAAGTTCTCCAGACCGGCAAGCCGGTCGAATATGAAATCGACTACCTCCGGAAGAATGGCTCCCAGGTTCCCGTGTCCATCACCCTGTTTGCGGTGAAGGGGGATGACGGGAAGCCGACCGGTCTTGCGGCGATTGTACGCAATCTCACCGAGCGCAAACGGGCTGATGAGCAATTTCGCCTCGTGGTCGAATCGTCCCCGAGCGGGATGTTGATGGTGGATAAGGGCGGTATCATTCTGCTGGTGAACCGGCAGATTGAGCAACAGTTCGGCTATGAGCGGGCTGAATTGATCGGGCAGCCTGTTGAAATGCTCGTACCTCAACGAGTCCGGTCTCATCATGCCGGCGACCGAAGCGAATTCTTTGCCCATTCGGAGTTACGCGCCATGGGAAAAGGACGGGATCTTTACGGTATGCGCAAAGACGGCCAGGAGTTTCCATTGGAGATCGGCCTCAATCCGATCCGGACGTCGGACGGGATAAAAGTCTTGGCGTCAGTCGTGGATATCAGTGAGCGAAAACGGACGGAGCAGACGCTTCAGAAGGAGCGGGACTTCATCGACGCCGTGCTGGAGATCGCTGGGACGCTCGTTGTCGTGCTGGATCGGGAAGGGCGGATTCTGCGATTCAATCGCGCCTGTGAACAGACGACCGGCTACTCCTCTGAAGAGGTGTTGGGCCGATATATATGGGACCTATTTGTGCCTCCCGATGAAGTCGATGAAGTGAAGACGGTGTTCAAGCGGCTCCGGGGCGGCGAGCCGCGCAACGATTATGAAAATTACTGGAAAGGGAAGGACGGGTTTCTGAGACGAATTTCCTGGTCGAATACGGTGCTGACGGATTCCGACGGCAGGGTCGATTATGTCGTGGCAGCCGGTCTCGACATCACCGATTTCCAACACATGCAGGAACAGCTCCGCAAGACGGAGCGGATTGCAGAACTTGGCACACTCGCCTCAGGCATGGCGCACGAAATCGGTACGCCGATGAACGTGATCCTCGGGCGTGCGGAGTATCTGCTCCAACGCACAGCCGATGAAGGGATGAAGAAGGGCCTTGCCACGATCATCACGCAGATCGAGAGAATCACCAAGGTGATGAACCAACTCCTTGTCTTTGCCAGGCGGAAGCCGCCGGATCGGCAGGCTGTCGATCTCGGTGAGATCGTGGAGGATAGCCTGGAGATGTTCCAGGAGCGGATGACTCACAGCCGCATCACGGTGGAAAAGGCGATCGAAGCTGATACACCTTCTATCCATGCCGACCGAGACCAGCTCGTCCAGGTGCTGATCAATCTGTTGATGAATAGCCTCCATGCGATGCCGGAAGGAGGACGGCTCAGGCTGAGCCTCGCGCGTGAGGGCAGCTATGTCTGCCTCGGGGTGTCCGATACCGGCCACGGGATGCCGGAAGAGATCCGCTCGAAGGTATTTGAGCCATTTTTCACGACGAAAGATTTTGGAAAGGGAACCGGTCTAGGCCTCACAGTCGTGAAAGGTATCATTGAGGAACATGGCGGGACCATCGCTGCGGAGAGTGCAGTCGACAAGGGCACGACGTTTTGGATCCGACTTCCCCTTGACGAAGCTCAGGCTATAAACGGGAGACGTGAAACGTAAAACGTTACGGAAACTTCGAACGCCCATCCGTCTGGCCAGGTCTCTCACACCTCAGCCTTAGCCTCAAGCTTCCGATCATGCGGGCTGTTTCGCTTCTGTCGCAGATTGCGACAGAAGCGAAGTAACATCTGTCGCAATTTTCATCAGGTCTTGGTGCGTAACCTTCTCCAGCCCTGTTCATTCTGAGAAAATCTCAAGCAAATTTGCTCAGTTCTGGAAGCCATCACTTCCCTCTAGCGGGAGGGGCCGGCTTGCACGGGTTGTGCAGTGTGTCCCCCTAGAGAGTGAAGGAGGCCGGACTTAGAGGGGGTACGGGATGACACAGGAGAGGAAGCCACCTGTGGTACTCATTGCCGAAGATGATCAGGAGATGCGGAGTCTCCTCTGCGATGAGCTGTACGATCTGGGGGTGTCCATCCGAGAAGCGGCTGATGGGGACGAGGCCTTGCGGTCGGTGCTTGATGCCTGCCCCTCGTTGATCCTCACAGACTTTCGGATGCCGGCCGGGGGATTGGACTACATCGCCAGGCTCCGGACGTTTGCTCCGGGTGTGCCGATGGTGCTGATCACCTCATTCGGAGATCCTCAGACAAAAGCCGATGCGTTAGCCATCGGGGTCGAGGCGTACTTCGATAAGCCCGTTCGTCTCAGCGAACTCAAAGGAGCCGTACGGCGTCTCTTAGGCTCGGCATTGGATGGAGAAATCAACTGAGACCTTGATAATATTGACTCTTCAGCATGTGAGCGGTGTGAGATGGCCGGATCTCAAAAAAAACTTTCTACTGTTCCCTCCTGTGCTGATCCCATTCTTGCAGCTCGCCTGGAAGCCATCAGGCAGTTAGCTGGTGGGTTCTCCGATCGAGTGGCGGTGTTGGATCGTGATTTCAACGTGATCTATGCGAATGAATCCGCCTGGTCGGATGACCCATCCCGGTTGCCTGACCATTCGGCGAAGTGCTATGAGGCTTTTGCTTACCGGAGCGATCCCTGTGGCACTTGTCCGGCGACGAATTTGTACGAATCGCCTGAGGTCCAGTCCGTGGCCTGTTCCTCCGGAGGGGACGGCACGGCTTGTGGGATGCATCAGGCGTTTCCGCTTGTCTCGAGCAGCGGCGAGGTCAAGTCTGTGCTGGTGTTGTTCAAGGTGCCGCCGAAGCCTGCGAAGCAGGCGAGCGGTGAGCGCGTGGAGACGAAATACGAATCAAAGCAGGGTGAGTTGATCGGTTCGAGCGCACCGATGCGAGAAGTCCTCGACATGATCCGGCTCGTGGCGGACAGTTCCGCAACCGTGTTGATTCAGGGGGAGAGCGGCACTGGCAAGGAACTGGTGGCCAAAACGATTCACCGCACCAGCTATCGACGGGATAAACCGTTCGTCGTAGTCGATTGCGGTTCGCTGCCGGAAACGCTGTTGGAGAGTGAGTTGTTCGGCCATGTGAAGGGATCCTTCACCGGCGCGCATGCCTCCAAACGTGGACTCTTCGAAGAGGCGGATGGCGGGACGATCTTCCTGGACGAGATCGCGGACACGACCGCGACGTTTCAAGCCAAGCTGCTGCGGGTGCTTCAGGAGGGGGAGATCAAACGGGTCGGGGGGAACCAGCCGATTAAGATCGACGTACGGGTTATTTCAGCGACGAACAAGGATCTCGTTGATCACGTCAAGACCAAAGCCTTTCGGCAAGACCTGTACTACCGGCTTGCGGTGCTGCCGTTGTCTCTTCCTCCGCTCCGTGACCGGCAGGCAGACATCCCGCTCCTGGTGCAGCACTTCGTCGCGGCGTCCTGCAAGCGCCACCGACAGCCGATCCGGCAGGTGTCGCCGGACGTGATGCAGGCACTCACACAAGCCTCATGGCCTGGCAATGTGCGGGAGCTGCAACATTATCTTGAACGGGCGGTCGTCACCACCACCGGTCCCGAGCTCAGTTGCAAGGATATTGTGGCGATGGGATCGGAACCGGCAGGACACGATCTCCGTACCGTTGCGCGCGAGGCCACCCGCCAGGCGGAACGTGCACGGATTCTTCAGGCACTCCAGCAAACGGGAGGCAATCGTGCAAAGGCCGCCAAGCTTCTCAAGATCAGCCGGGCCAGCCTCTATAATAAGCTCCGTACCTATGGGATGCGTGACGCGTAACGCGCGAGGACCGGCTGGTCTCTCTTGTTGATCTGGTCTGTCTCGTTTGGTTGGTTCAACCGGATAGACCAGATCAACCCTCGTCCGTCTCGCCTGTTAGTACTCCCTCAGCTGACACCTTGCCTAACTCTCCAGCAGGATGCTGGAAAAAACCACCCTCTTCGTTTGTGGTTTGTTTGGTTTGTCTCGTGTATTTGGTTGAACCAGACCAACTAGATGAACAAAACAAACCAGATAAACCAGCCGTTTCTCACGCTTCATTTTCTTGTTCAGGGTCCTGAGATCTGTCCGTTTCCGCCCCATCTTCCCATAACAACTGTCCAAGATATTAGACAGTCTATCTGATTGAAATTACATCGCTTGGCATTTCAGACGGTGCATGACTGTCTAGGCTTGTGGAAATTTGACCGACGCACGCGTATCGATTTCATGCTGTCGTCAACTGTGAATCGCGAGGACTGGCGCGTGAAAACTGGCTCATTCCTGCCGATGTCTGCATCGAGGCACGCAAGTTGCGGATACGTATCGTTGCTGGTGGAGGTCTGGGTGATTAGGACCGGCCTCCGAATGACCCTCTCCTCCGCAAGGAGGAAACCTTCACCAGCACTTAATAGAGGCCCAGGGACTTGAAACGGAAGACATCCGATGAGCTGTTGATCTGATGATTGGTCGGAAATTCAACAGATCAGCAGATCGACAAATTACTGAATTGGTTCACGCGCGACGAGTAGTTCGATTTCAACCATCCACCTGGTGAGGCCGGGTATAACAGGGGAGGCCGTACTATGAAGGGTTATGTGTTTCAACCAACAGGGAGGCGGCGGCGTACGGGGTTGGCGCTGATGCTGCAGAGCGTCCTGCTGGCCGGCAGTCTGGTGGCAACACCATGGCTGTTTGCGGCGGGAACAGAAGAGGAATCTCATCTAGGGCATGCCTCTCCAGTTGCGATGCCGGGTTGGACTCAGCAATTGAAGGGGCAGACGGTGGTGGAAGACGCCATCGAGGGTCGCGCCGGCAACGCAGCGAAGATGGAGATGCAGCACCATCGTCTGATGGAGAAGCTCGAACAGCAGGCGCAGAAAGATGCCAAGGCACAGCAGACGTCCGGGGCGTTCAACGAGATGTCGATGATGCATCAGTACATGGGCCAGGATGGCAGCAGCTTCCTGCTTATGTCGGATGGGTCTAAAGGCGAGCCAGTGATGTCGTCGGGCGGGAAATGCCCGGCCGGTGTGCCGATCAAGCAGTACGATGTCTCGATGATCAACATCGAGATCACCTTGAACCGTTGGCTCGATTTTTATCCGGGCTACATGTATGCGCTGACTCAGGACCTCGACAAGGTTCGTGGTGAGGAAGCGAAGAATAAAGAGTCTCGTGACAAGGATGGCTTCGATCCTGGAGCCGTGTCTACCGGGTTGCAGGGCGATATGATTCAGCCCTTGGTGCTCCGTGCCAACCAGGGTGACTGTTTGAAAATGACCCTTCGCAACCAGATGGAGAGCGAGGATGGCAGTTTGTTCATCAGCGCCTCCAGCATGATTGTGAGTGCGACCGGCAAACCGGCCCTGACGACGAATCCTGAGTCCATCGTGGCTCCGGGCAAGGCGCAGGAATTCGAGTGGTACATCCATCCGCAGATGCAGGAAGGGGTCCGGCAGTTCCATTCCTACAGCCATGACCGTGAGCTGACCGTGATGGGTCTCTTCGGCGCCTTCATCGTCGAGCCCAAAGGTTCGAAGTACGTCAATGCGCTAGGCCTCGGTGCGGCGCCCGAGACCAAGAGTGGCTGGCAAGTGAACATCGATAACGGGTCCGGACCGGACTTCCGCGAGTTCGTGATTTTCTACCACGAGATCGGCGACGAAGCCTTCCGTCCGTTGAACAAGAAGGGCGACTTCCTTCCCCAGCGCGATCCGCTGACCGATGCCTATCGTCCGGGTGGCCGTGCGATCAACTATCGCAGCGAGCCCTTCGGCATCGACCAGATGCATCTGCAGCACGAGTATTTTGGGTTCGAGGATGAGTCGATGGCCTACAGTGCCTACACGTTCGGCGATACCCCCACCACGATTCCGCGCGGGTATCTCGGCGATCCCGTAAAGTGGCGGTTGGTCCATGGTGGATCGGAAGTGTTCCACTCCCACCATCCGCACAGCGGATCGATTCGCTGGCAGCGCAGCCCACGTGCTGATCAGGAAGAACATTGGTATAAGGGTCAGGATGGGCCGGTGAAGTATCCGGTCGTCCGAACGAAGTCCGATCGCGTGGACGTGGAAGTCATCGGTCCGTCAGAAGCCTTGGACCTCGAGCCGGAATGCGGTGGCGGTGGTTGCCAGCATCTGGCCGGTGAATTCCTCTTCCATTGCCATGTCGCGCATCACTACGTGGCAGGCATGTGGGGCTATGCCAGGTTCTACAACACGCTGCAAGTCGGCGTCGCCCACACCGACACGATGCCGGATCTGCGTGAATTGCCGGATCGGCAGGGCCGGATGAAGCAGGGTGTGTCGTCCGACAAGCTGATCGGGACGACGGTCGATTGGTTCGGGAAGACATTTAAGATTGTCGACAAGAGTCAGAAGACCAACTGGAAATCCGATCCGGTCGTGGTGAACGTCAAGGATTGGGTCGAAATGTTTATCCCGGCGCAGGGTCAGCCCGGTCACACGACCGACGAGAAGGGCCAGATCATGGCCTACGATTCAACCGTGTGGGACTGGAAGTGGGATGGCAACATTGCCAGGGGTGAGCGGGAAAGTACCGCACAGAATCCGAAGTATTCATGGGCAGCCAAGTGGGATGATAGCACCAGGCCGGCCATCCTCTTTGACCCGACGACGGCTAGGATGTCCTGGCCGCTCTTTAAACCGCATTTCGGCAAGCGGGTGCCGTTCTCGGCGAACCATAACGGTGCGCCCTGGCTGGAACCGATTCACCAGGACGAAAACGGAGAACGGACCTCCGAGCCGGCCAAGCCGGGCGAGCAGGGCCGATGGAGTCTCTGCCCCGACAATGCCAATCGGAAGCACTACAACATCCACTTTGTTCGCATGCCGATTACCCTGGCGAAGGCGCAGGGGAAAGAGCCGGCCATGGTGGACAAGGACGGTTTGATCTATGTGCTGCATGAAGAAGAACGTTTGACCAGGGCCAACGACGACCTGAAGCTTCCGGCGGTCATTCGCGCCAACGTGTATGACTGCGTGGACGTCTTGTTGACGAGCGAGTGGGACGACGACGATTACACGAATTTCCAGTCGTCCAAGATCAACATCCATCCTCACTTTTTCCAGTTCGACACGGGGAACTCGGATGGCGTGATCTCCGGATTCGAATATGAAATGTCGGTTCGGCCGTTCACCATGTTCGGAAAGAAGACCAAGCATGGGTTGCCGGCGCCGATGGTGGCGAAGCTGAAAGACGCCGCGAAAGCGGGT
>JANYEF010000534.1 GCA_025363325.1 Nitrospira sp.
CTTCAAGCGAGGACAACGAACAACGTGAAGAACTCGCTGCAGCGCCTTGCTCCCATCGCAAGGATCTCCCTATAATGGCCCGACTACCATGAAACGTGCATCGCTCCATACACTCGGCTGCCGACTGAACCAAGCAGAGACAGCCGTGCTCGAAGCTCGCTTGCGGCGCGATGGCTACCGCGTCGTCGAGTTCGGTGAGCCGACAGACTTGCTCATCGTAAACACCTGTTCCGTGACAAAGGATGCGGAACGGTATATCGAATCCACCGTATCCGTCCTCTTCGCGTCGGGAGAAATGGACGGCTTTAGGTTGGGGGCTACAGCAAACTTTCTGAAAGTGGGTGTCCCCTCAAACATCGATCTCACCAATCATCTAAAAAAGGTGGGTATTACAAGAGCATCGGACTGTTGGGCGATGGGTCTGCTGACGGCGGAGCGTCAGCCCATGCGAAGGGTGCCGGTTCTATGAAGGCCAAATCCACACCGACTCACGTGCATCTTGAAACATTTGGCTGCCAGATGAATGAGTACGACTCGGAACTCGTTCGCTCGCTTATGAAACAAGATGGATTTGTATTTACCGACGAGCGCGAGCGCGCAGACGTGATTTTGATGAACACCTGCGCGATTCGCGAGAATGCCCACAATAAGGCCTATACACACTTATCTGAGCTCAAGAAACTCAAGCGGCAACGTCCGTTGGTCGTAGGTGTCTTGGGTTGTATGGCGCAAAACCTGAAAGAGGAGCTGACGGACATTCAGCCGCTGGTCGATGTGCTCGCCGGCCCTGATACCTATCGCCAGCTGCCGATGTTGATCCGCAACGCCATACGTTCGCAAGAAGAGGGGCTGGATCAGAAGGAACTCGCGGTCGACCTTTCGGAATATGAAACCTATCACGATGTCATACCAGACCGAAACGACGGGGTAAATGCCTGGATCGCCGTCATGCGAGGCTGCGACAACTTCTGCAGCTTCTGTGTGGTCCCTTATACGCGAGGGCGTGAGCGCTCCCGCGATCCGGAAGGAATCGTCCAGGAAGCTCGCCGGATCGCCGAGCTAGGATTCAAGCAAATCACGCTCCTCGGACAAAATGTCAATTCGTACCGATCTGGTGACTGGGATTTTGCACGATTGATCAAGGCCGTCGCAGACGTGCCGGGCATCGAACGCGTGAGATTCACGTCCCCACACCCCAAAGACTTTCCGCCTTCATTGTTGGAAGCCGTCGTGTCCCATCCCAACATCTGCAAGCAAATTCATTTACCACTTCAATCTGGTAGCGACCGCATGCTCGGCTTGATGAATCGCACCTATACGAATAAAGAGTATCGTGCCTTGGTCGACCGTATCCGCACCCTGCGGTCGGACATCGTCCTAACCACCGATATCATTTGTGGTTTCTGCGGGGAAAGCGATGGGGAGTTTGCCGAGACATACCGCCTTGTCGAGGAGATACAGTTTCACTCAGCGTTTATCTTCAAATATTCTGAGCGAAAGCACACCATGGCCGCGCGCAAGTTTTCGGACGATGTCTCCGAGACGGTAAAGACCGAACGGGTGACGCGACTTTTCGACCTCCAACGGAACATTGCCTACGCGCGCAACCGAGAATATCTTAAGATGACAATTCCTGTCCTGGTCGAAGGGGATGCTAAGCGATCCGCCGCGCAGGGCATGGGAAAATCGGATGGCAACATCACCGTCATCTGGGACAAATGTGCGATATCCTCTCAACCAGGAGACATGATTTCCCTTGCCATCTACGATGCGTCGTCCACGACGTTGTATGCGGAACGTCCGCCGATAAATTGAATCGCTGGCGTCCACCTTACTTCCACAAAAATCATTTTTCTAGAATACGCTCCAAAACGAACACTCCCGAACAAGAACTGTTTGTGAATCCCACCGTCCCTCACGGCTCTCAAAAAATGACGTAGGTCGCCATTCGCATAATGGTCCGCAGTGGAACAGGAGCCAATCATTCAAGAATTCATAAAGTAACTTGGTGCGATATTACTATTTAGTGCTGTATTATCATACATATAGACTCATTAAATCCTGTGCTTGTCCACGCCCATATTGAGTCGGTCCATTCCGTGATAATTACAATCTTCTCCAGATATTGACCTAGTACATCACTGAGTCTACTTCATCACTACTAGGGGCATAATCTTTGCTATCCAATGAATCACCTATACGTAACCGCACACTCTCACACGTTGGAGACGGGCATGATCGAGAATCACGATCACAGCGTAAAAGAAAACATAGATACCTCTGTGAGTCTGGAGACCATCATTGCGATGGGACTCTTCGGATGGATTGCTCTGAGCATGGCACTGATGGGCCTGGGAATCTGGTAATCCCGTCGGCGTACCGACACTACATTTGCCATGGATAATCACACACACCCGTCTTGAAAGAAGGAGAGTCGCGATGAAGAGCTATCTCACGCTAGCGAATGTGCAGCATCCGATCATGCAAGGCCTTCTTGGGATCGCCGCTCTTACCCTCGTCTTCAGCGGTTGCGCCAGTGGGACAAAACTTGCTCACAATACGAAGGGCAGCGTCTACTTAGAAGAAGTGACTGATTGGTCGTTTGAAGCCAACCATCCCGCAGTGATCGATCAACTGACCATCATAAAGATCGTGAAAGGGTTATATCGCGATGACAGCATGAGTGGATCTTCGGGAATGTCCGCTGGTGGCAGCAAGCCGATGAGAATTTTCAGCGATGAGGATGCAGAGTTTCTCTCTCCCCTGCTCGCACAAGGCTTATCAAAGGCGAAACCCGAACAGCTTGTTGGGTTCCGCGTATCCTCATCGGCAGGGTCAGGCTCTGAACCCACCACGGGCAGTATTTACGTACAAAAGGGATCCATATACTTGACCATTGGGAGGGGTAACCTGCCGACTGGCTTTATGCCTGAGTCGGCTGCACGCACCGAACCGGCTCCGGCCTATGCCGCCGGTGGCGCACTCGGCGCCATGGTAATGATCATCGACTATCATGCACTGGCCATGGTGCCGATGCCCGCCGCCATGCCGATCGCAAAAGCCACGCCGATCACTCCGATTGTTCCCATGATGGCGGCCTCTCCTGCAAAAGCTCAGATGGTCTACTCTGACAGGGTAGGGCAGGAGGCAGTGGAGGGCGATTTTCTGGCTCAGAAACTCAGTGACTTGCGAACAGCAAAAGAGGCGCTCGCCAAGAAGGATTCCGAGATCACTATGCTTCGCAAGGAATCGGCATGGATGAAGCGCGAGCTGCGGGACCGCGACGAGGAAATAAAAGCGCTCAGGTCGACGAAGGTATCCGCTAAATTGGCACCGAAGAAGAAACCGGCGCAGGCGACACAGAATCGCTAGCCTGCCTCAGCCGACATTCAGCAATTCCGGCTGGAGCAAAACCACTTCACTGGACAGGGGCTGTCGGAAATTCATCCGGCAATAACAGGCATACGTGACATACGTATCTTGCAGGCAGTACCGAGCCAACTCAAGCCCCTGCCCTTTCTCCCACATCTCAGCCACCTGTGCCCCACTGCCGGACTTAGTTTCGACGTTCAGCGCTCTCGCCAACACGTCGAGCTTCACCCACCCACGCGTATCCCAATTGCTCCAGACCGCCATCGTATCGTAGACCGGTTCCGTGCGGAACTTGGCAAGGTTGACGTCCAGGCTCGGCTTAACTTGGTGAATGATCGATCGCTTCTTGATGAACGGCAGGTCGAAACCCAGACCGTTATGGGTAATAAAAAGCGACGGGCGGTTCTGAGCTAAACGGCTCCAGAATTGTCGCAGCAACTCCCGCTCATCTCCGCCATACCAAGCCACCGCCCCACGCGGCTCGAACTGGTCAGAAAATTCCAACAGGCCGATACAAACGATCTGACTGAACGTGCCGTCGAAAGCCGACTTCGCATATTGTTCATCCTCGGCGCGTCGTCGAACTTCGGCAGCCCCCGCCGTAAACAAATCGTAGCCCTCATCTGCCGGCTCAGATTCGCCGCTTGACGGAAGCTTCCCCGCCAGCCGCTCCCATTCTTTCCGAGGCACTTGAATGGTCTCAATGTCCAGGACGACCTTCATGAAGCCTGCCCCAGGGTCTGTCGACGTAAGGCCTCGATGATCGGACGATCCGCTGGGGGAAACTCAAAGTCGCCCAACTCGTGAGGCCAGACCCATCGAATTTCCGCGCAGTCGATTGCCGTGGCGTGCCCAGTTTCAATTCTACAGTGGAAGAAATGCAGTTCCACAGTTTTCTCCGCATACTCATGCCGAACGATCTGAAAGGGTATCGGCACGTCGATACCAATACCCAGCTCCTCGAACAATTCCCGCCGCAGACAGTCTTCCAAAGCTTCACCCGGCTCGCGCTTCCCACCTGGAAACTCCCAGAACCCTCCCAAGTGCACACCAGGTTTCCGTCGGGCAATCAAGTAGCGGCCCTCACGATAAACAAGACCGGCCGCGACTTCAACGACCTTCATGCCGCACCGCCGCTCTTCGCGGTTTCTGATCGAAGGGATACGTCTTGCAAAATGATTTCATCGGGCATTGCCGACAGGAGGGATTTCTCGCCGTGCAGCAGGTTGCCCCAAAATCCATGATCGCCTGGTTGAAGTCATAGCCCTTCCCGCGTGGAATTAAGGCTTCAGACAATTCCCATAATTTCGGCTTCTGAGTCTTGGGATCGCCCTTCGCGACGAACACCCGATGAAGGACTCGAATCACATTCGTATCCAGGATCGGCGCATCCTCGTTGAACGCGAACGACCGGATGGCGCCGGCCGTGTAACGTCCGATTCCCTTGAACGACAACAATTCCTCCGCATCGCTCGGAAGCTGGCCCCCATACCGTTCCACCGTCTCGCACGCAATGCTATGTAACCGCTCAGGACGAATATTGTACCCTAGTGGATACCACGTCTTCTTCACATCCGAGACCGGCGCATCAGCCAACTCTTCAAAGCTTGGGTAGCGGTCCAGAAACTCGTGGTACTTCGGGATCACCCGATCGACCTGAGTCTGTTGCAGCATCACTTCAGACACCAAAATGTGATAAGGATCGGAGGTCTTCCGCCAAGGAAGATCGCGGCCATGTTTCTCATACCATTTCAGCAACCGGGTCTGAAAACGGCGCTTCAGCGAGGCGTCGAGGCCGGAGGACTTCTTCGAACTCTTCTTCTTGGGCAGAGAGGTTGTTCGAGAACGAGAGGTGGTGGGCATCACAGCGTCAATCCAATGGCGGCATTCTAGAAGTGCGCCAACCGAAAATCAAATGGCAACCAGACGGAGTTAGCACAGCGGTCGATGTACCAAGAGGCACCACTCCACGATGCCACTTCTATGGCTGATTCGGAAGCTGCCCCGCTGTAATCGCCAGAACGGTCACGTCAAAGTGCAACGTCTTCCCTGCGAGCGGATGGTTAAAATCAAGCACCACTGCCTCCTCTTTGACTTCTCTCACAATTGGAAACGCAGTCGCTCCATCGGCAGCCTGCCCTTGGAGTTGCGCACCCACTTTCTGCGCCGCAGCCGGGATAAGTTCTTTCTTCACTTCTCGGATGGCTTGTGG
>JANYEF010000548.1 GCA_025363325.1 Nitrospira sp.
CCTTCCTAGCGGTGAACAACGGCGGGGCAACCGCACAGAATGCCGTCGTAGTGGATGTGCAAGGCACCATGACCATGCGCAATGCCAGCTCAATTTCATCCGAGACATCCGGAACAGGACGCGGAAGCGATGTGACGATTACCTCCCAATCGCTGCACATGGATGGTGCCTTCATCAAAAGTCTCACGGTGAGCGATGGGCGAGGTGGTGACATTTCTATCAACACTCCTACAATCGGTCTGACTAACGGCGCGCAGATCGTGAGCCGCACCGACGGTCTTGGTGCAGGCGGGGACATCTCCATCTCGGCCAGAGATTCCGTGACGATTTCAGGATTTGACGCAACGAAAACTTTGATTGGTCTAAACCCCTTCGATTCTGAGTTCATCCCAAGCGGAGCTTTCACAGCAAGTTCGTCATCTGCTGCAGGGGGAACTATCCTCATCACTCGACCGCAACAATCGGTCCAAGGACCTGCGGTCACAGTAGAGAATGGAGGTTGGATTGGATCCATCGCCTCCGGTTCAGGCCACGGCGGAAATATTTCCGTGACGAATGTCGCATCGCTCGACGTAATCAGCGGTGGGCAAATCGGGACCATCAGCGGCGTCTTTGACTTTGGAACCGGACAAATTGTCGGCACAGGGCCTGGTGGTGACATTACCATTACCGCGGATGGTCCCGTGCGAGTTGCAGGGGCACAGCTTGAGTTGTTTCAATCAAGTTCCATCAGCTCAAGCACAAATACCGTTGGCACGGGGGGGGATATCACTGTGACTGCTCCCAGCGTCTTTGTTGAAGAGGCGGGCCGGATTACCACAAGCACGACGGCAGGCGGAGACGGTGGGACCATTCATATCGAGGCAGCAGACCGACTCT
Organism: Nitrospira sp.; assembly: GCA_025363325.1. Lineage (GTDB taxonomy): Bacteria > Nitrospirota > Nitrospiria > Nitrospirales > Nitrospiraceae > Palsa-1315. Next base: position 880 of record JANYEF010000548.1, read on the forward strand.
TGGTCTCCGGCTTTTCGCCCAGCTTTTCGAACTCCACCATCTTGAGTGATGCATCCTCTACCGGAGCGGGGGGCGAAATCGTTCTCTCCTCTCCATCCGGCTCTATTGCCATTGAGAACTTGGGACTCATCCGGTCACAAAATACCGGCTCACAAGTTGGGGGAAACATCAGTGTGAACACCACGGATCTAACCGTGAGCAGCGGCGGTGGGATAGAAGCAAGCTCCTCAGGACCACGTGGAGGATCCGGGGAAATTACACTTGATGTCACCGATGGGATTGTACGCATTAGTGGATTATCCCAGTCCCCAGGACCCTCCGGCGGCCTTGAACGTAGTCATGTGCTCAATGAGGTCACGGACTTCGGAGTACTCAATAAGGAAAATGGCGGCATCGACATCAAAGCGAAAGAATTTGTCTTGAACAGCGAGGGAAGAATCGAAAGTAATACCGCGTTTGCCGGAGGAGGAGACGTTTCGATCACCGCCAGCGAATCTATCACGATCTTCGGAGCCCCCCCCAACCAATCAGGAACACCTGCTCCCGCCGGCATCCAAGCCTCAACCCCTATCGATGGGGGTAAAGTGGGCGCATTGACCCTTAAGGCCCCCTCTATCACGCTCAAAGAACGCGGTCTCGTCACAAGCAGTTCGGGCTCTAATTCTTCCGACGCAGGAAATATTCGAGTCATTGCCGATATTCTGATCTTGAAAGATGGAAGTCAGCTTAAGAGTAATAAGCTGGAAGGTACGGGTCAAGCCGGCTCCATATTGATCACCGCCACTGATGATGTTCGACTGATGGACGGGTCATCCATTCAAAGCAGTACCACTTCCCAGTTGGGGGGGAGTGGTGGATCGATCAACGTAGTAGCTGGCGGCACAGTCACTCTAACTGGAAGCCAAACAGGCTTGTTCACAACGAGCACGAATCGTGGCGCCGGCGGGACGATCGTTGTAGCAGCCAATAAAGTTCAGCTCACAGATGGGGCAACAATCTCAGCGAAGAGTACCGGCTCCGGCAACGCCGGAAATATTTCGGTCAATGCCGGTGATCGGCTCGATATGCGCAACAGCTCGATCACGACACAGGCCAGTCACGCCAGCGGAGGGAACATCGACATTCAAGCCGTGGATCGCGTCCGTCTCGTGGACAGCTCCATCAGTACCTCTGTCCGCGGTGGTACCGGCAGCGGTGGGAATATCAGGATCGATCCCAATATAGTTGTGTTGCAGAACAGTCAGATCATCGCGCAAGCAGTTCAGGGCGCCGGTGGCAATATCACGATCACGACTCCCCTCTTCTTAGCCGATTCCAGCAGCCTCGTGAGCGCCTCCTCGCAATTTGGCTTGAATGGGACGGTGACGATCCAGAGTCCCACGTCCAATTTGAGCGGGAGTCTGGGAACCTTGCCCTCGAACCCGAGCCAAGCCCAGAGCCTTTTGACGCAGCGCTGCGCGGCCATGGCCAATGGGCAGGCCAGTAGCTTCGTTGTCGCCGGACGCGAGCAGTTGCCGGCCGATCCAGGAGGCTGGCTCAGCGGTCCAATCGCATTGGCCGGAATTGATACCGAGCGGTTTGGAGAGGGAACCGTCGCCGAAGGCACCTCGAACCTCGGACCTCGAACCTCTGGCCTCTTGGGCAACGATACGGTCTCACTCCGCCGATTGACTCCGGTCGGGTTCTTGACTGCAAACTTTGCCGACAGCGAGGCAACCGGGTGCCACTCATAAAGCCGCACGCCTCTCGATGCGTTGCGAGGCAGGCGACCCGTCGAGCGGCGCGATGGCTCACGCTGTTTGGGGGTGTCATGCTGACCATGCTGGCAGGAACCTCCGCCTACGCACAACAGCCTCTCCCCCCGATCTTTGACCCGACCGGGCGCTCGGGGGAACCGCCTGCTCCGCTCAAAAAAGAATTCAAGCCTCCAACCCCTGTCCCACTCCCCACCCTCCCCCTAGTTCCGGTACTACCGGAAGGAGAGGAGAAGAAGCCGCTGGGCCAGATCCAGGTCTTCGCCAGCTATATTCATGTGACCGGCAGTACGGTCTTCACCGATGCAGAACTGGACGAAGTCACCGCGCCCTATCGCAATCGGATATTGACGACCGAAGATCTCGAACGCCTCCGTCTCGCACTGACTCTCCTGTACGTCAATAGGGGCTACATCACGTCAGGCGCGATCATCCCGGACCAGGACGTCACGTTCGGCGTGATCACCGTTCAGATCATCGAAGGCACATTGGCCCAGATCGATGTCGAAGGGCATGACTGGTTCCGCGCCGGTTATTTGCGCGATCGCATCGAACGAGGCGCACAAACGCCGCTGCGGCTGGAGCCGTTGCAAGAACGGTTGCAGTTGCTCCAGCAAGATCCACGCATCGAACGGATCAATGCCGAACTGCGCCCCGGCGAGAAGCGCGGCGACAGCATCATGCAGTTGAACGTCAAAGAGACCAGTCCCTGGAAAGCCTGGCTGGATTTCAGTAATTATCAAACACCCGTGGTCGGAGCTGAGCGAGGACTGGCTACCATTGCCCACCAGAACGTGACGGGCAATGGCGACGCCTTTAGTTTCACCTACGGCAAGTCGCGGGGCGTGAATCCGATCGTCGATACGTCCTATTCACTCCCCTTGAATCGTTACGACACGACCTTCATCGCCTCCTACCGGCGGAACGACTCTCTGGTGGTGGACAAGGCATTTCGCTCTCTCGACTTGAATGCGGAATCGGAAATCATCGGCTTCACGCTTCGCCAACCGATCTACCGAACGCTGTCCGATGAGTTGGCCGTCGCGATCACCGGCGAACATCTGTCCAACAAGGTGACATCGGTGTTCGACCTGCCAGGTGTCCCGTCGCTCTTTATTCCCGGCTCATCCGGCACCGGGGTCAGCACCGTGAGCGCCTTGCGCTTCATTCAGGA
>JANYEF010000314.1 GCA_025363325.1 Nitrospira sp.
GGCTAGAGTTCGGAAAGCCGTCGGATAGCGAGGCCGCCGGGGAGGGCGGGTACGCGGGCATCATTGGTGAGGAACTGATCACAGCCCGTGAGCTGTGCGGTGGCGACATGAATGGCGTCCGGCAACTTGAGTCCTGTCTCAGCGCGAAGGCGAGCGGCCGCAATCAAGACCTCGCGGCTGACCGGCGCCATGTGCAAGGATGTGGAGGGTTGCAGAACCTGCAAATAGGCAGCTTGCCGCTCGGCATGATGGTCGAGCAGCGGTTTGACCAACGCTTCCGCCAGCGTCAGTTCACTGGTGACGGCCACAAGATCACCCCGATCCAGGGCGGCGAAGAGTGTGGTGAGCACGGCGCGGAAGGTCGGATACCCTTCGAGGGCATAGATGAAGATATTGGTATCGAGATAGACACGCCCCGACAGGGTTAGGTGGGCCATGCGTCGCGTTCTCGCCGGATGAAGGCCTCGACCTCGGCGGGTGACGCAAACCCACCGGCTGCGCTTCCAATCACACTACTCAGGGTACGTGAGGGGCGTACGCCGGTATCAGGAATAATGATCACGTCGGCGGTGGACCCAGGGACCAGTTCTGACGATTGCACGTGCACTATCCCACCTGGTTGCACCGTCACTTTTTGTTTGACCATCGGTGCCATCATGGACCTCCTCGCCTTCTCGTCACCTACCTGTCATTGTAGCGCAGAAGTGCTGCCGGTCCAAGGCGATGGCCTCCACATGCGCGATGTCTTCGGCGGTGAGCCCCTGGTAGACCCGTGCGGCACGCCGCAAAATTTCCTTGGCACTGACAGCCATCTCGGTGTCCACCGTAATTTGCACTTCCGCGTCGTTCGCGAGCGCTAAGGGCTCCAACGGCTGTAAGACTCCGTCATGGTAGCGGGCTTTGATCGTTTGTCGCATCGTGGGTCCCTCCTCAACTCTTCACTCGTTCCCTTGATGTGGGTATCGTTGAGCTCCTATTGTACCCAACCCGCATGAAAATCTCACTACCTGTGCAGAACCACCCATCACCATCGCATCCGACCCGCAATCGAAAGCCGATGAGGTCGTTGCTCGACCTGATACTTCGAAGCAGAGGAAGGAAATGGCGGGCTGGGGAAGCTCACACTGGTTTGTCTTGTTTATTTGGTTTGTCTGGTTTTTTGGTTGAATGAAACTAACCAGATCAACAAAACAAACCAGATGAACCAGAGAGACCAGCGAGGCGGCGAGCCCATCACGATGCTCGTCGCCCCTGCCTTCACGAGAAGAGATTAGCGTGTGCCCTTTACCGAAGCATTGTTGTACTTGTGTAGAGCGACCCATCTGCCGCCTGTTCTCCTGATTCTGGCGGGTTCTGCTTCTTACATGGTGTTCCAGTCCGTCCCTTTCCGCCCTCAGCACAGGTTGGTGTAGTCGATGCTTGCCTTGAGTATCGATCCCCATCTGTCGCCTGTTCTCCTGATCCTGGCAGGCGCTGCTTCTTACATGCCGCTCCAGTTCTTCCCTTTCCGCCATCAGTACAAGGATTTGGCGAAATCGATGCTTGTGTGGTTGAGAGGTTCGCTGTGCCTTTCATGTCCGCTGCATTCAGGATGCGGGCATCCTTTTTCCGGTCGGTCTGGAACGCATGGCCGACATCGACGAAGAACAGTGAACATAACAGCGTCGCGCCGATTGTAAGCAGAGCAGAATTCTTATACATGATCCATCTCCTTATGGTTGTTTGCGTTTCACTTTTCTGAGCATGCCTATGAGCAACCAACGTGCCAGTAGATCGTGTTTGAGGTGTTTGCATGTATATCCGTTGATTTTTTGGATGTATTCGCGCGGCTATCGCGATGGATGCCGCTCAGAGTGCCTCGGCAATCAACCCGGAATTGAATCGAATATGATTATGATGGAATCAGATTGGATGCAGACGAAGACCGTTATTTGGTTTGTCTGGTTTGTTTGGTTTTTTGGTTGAACCAGATCAATCAGAGAGACCAGATGAACCAGATACACAAAACAAACCAGATCAACCAGATGAACCGCAGCCTGTCAGATAGGCGAAAAGTGGCGAACAATGACCTGGGAAATTTTCTGAAAATCGCGGTCAGATGTCAGGATCGGGAGCCCATGCTGCATGGCACTAGCGGCAATCCACATATCGTTGGCGGCAACCGGGGTGCCGGCCTTCTTCAAGGCAACGCGGATGGTTGCGTATCGGTCCGACGTCTCTTCGTCCACGACAAGCACGCTGACGCGCGAGGATTCCAGAAACATTCGTAACTCGCGCTCATTGCTCTCTCGTTTGCTCCCCTGGAGAAAGCCCGCGCGAAGCTCTCCAAGCACAATCGGACTTACCCATATTTCTTCAGCTTGAGGGAGGGTCTCCATAACCTCGGGGTGCCGTTTCTTGAATGCGATATACGCTGAGTTATCCAGAAGTAGCCGGGTCATTTCCAATGCTCTGGATCAATCGTGCGTTGCTCGCCAATGAGCCTGTCGAATGCCGCGGCCTCTTCCTTCGTCCAGGTTCCGGCGAGATGATCCAGATCATGATAGCGGACCGGCGCTTTCTTTTTTGCCTTGCTCCCCGCCGATTCTTCCAACAGCTCGATGACCGCCTTATTCACGCTGGTTTTCTTCTGCTTGGCCCGTAGTTGAACTGTACGGGCGACTTCAGGTGGAAGGTTCCGTAACGTAATCGCTTTCATGGCGCCATACCTCCATGCATCACCGGTGCATCACAGTGATGCACATTCTACTGCATGGGACATGGCTCGTCTAACAGATGCGGCTGCGGGGGGGGTGGGGTGAGCAAAGAAGTTCTGAGTTCTGCGTTCTGAGTTAAAGGCGAATCGGGAAGGACGGGACGGGTGAGGCGGTCTGAAGGCTGAAGTGTTCGGAACTTCGAACCCAGAACTCAGAACTCAGATCTCAGAACTTCCTCACCCGTCCCGTCTGTCGTACACGGCTCGCCTCACAGCTGAATTGTTTCGTCTCTCCTCTGAATCGGTTCCGATGCACACCTTCCACTCTCAAAGATCTTCCCCATACGTAATTTCACGCGTTTGCGAATCTTCATGAACGCTGTCCTCTCGGCATGAGAGTTGCTGATCTACTTATACATCATAGGAGACCTCGCATGCAGGAGGCCTTCGCCACGGAGATCACGGTGCCGATATTGTCCGAGCAGGATCGCCATGTATCACGAAGGAACCTAGTATCCGCAATGCACTTCACCCCTTCATGGAACGGCGGCGAATGACGCCGACGTGTCCACGAGGAAACCAAGGAGGTTTCTATGACATCCACTCACAAGTTGCTTGGGGGAGTTCTCGTGCTGGCGTTCGCCTTGGGCGGCGCAGCTTTCCCGACCGGGAAGGTTGCGCCGCCGGAAGCGACATCTGTTAATCTGCCCGTCGAAATGGTGGCGGACTATCTGCACGCCGTGATTCAAGCGAACCGTGAGGTGTACACCACGCACGTTGTTGATCGGCTGCAGGCCAAAGGGGTGGCCGTTGCCTCGGAGAACTGGGAGTACCAGAATACGATGCCTCTCCCGGCTCAACTCTTGATGGAGTCTGACCGCGTCTTGGAAAGAAACGGCTCGGGCATACAGTATCGATTGATCAGCCAATGGCCGATCAACAAGCGGAATGTCGCCTCCGGCGAGTTCCAGAAGGAAGGCCTGGGTGCTATTCTCACTCAACCGACCAAGCCTTATACTGGTTATGTGAAGGTAGGAGGCGCCCGTTACTTCCAGGCTGTCTATCCGGATCTTGCCGTGGCCCAGAGTTGCATCGGCTGCCATAATGCCCATCCGGAGAGCGCCAAACGGGACTTCAAGATCAATGATGTCATGGGGGCGTTAGTGATCAGTATTCCAGTGAAATAGATCATGAGTAGCACTCAGGTAGACAGGCTGAAGGATTTAGGGGTTGTAGAAACCGAGAAGGTGTTGAATGGCTTGGTTCGTGCTTGCAGATCATTTATACCCTTCAGCCTTCAGCCTGAACACCTGAGTAGTTACGATACAAATCGTGTGGCGGTGACTATCGGGTTGATGACCGAACAATCTTGTGGTCTGATCTAGGTGACCGCAAGATTGTTCGGCGTCCCGCCATCCAGGGAGTGCAACGCCATGGATGGCGAGGTCAGCAACTGTTTTGACGGTCAAGCATGTTGTGGCTGTTCCGTCCGCCAGGGCGTGCGAGGCTTGCGTATCGCGTTGCGTGTCGTCAGCAGTGTCTGCATACAGGCGATGAGCGCCACCTTCTTGGCGTTGCCCAGCCCACACAAGCGCTGATAGAACTTCTTGATTGCCAGGTTGTAGCCGGTCGCTAGGATGGTGGCCATCTAGCCGGTCGCCGGGATCTGCGTGCGTCCGCCCCACACCATCTGTGTCCCCTGCGCTGTGCCGCTGTTACAATTACTCGGCGCCACACCCGCCAGTGCGGCGATCTGCCTTTTCGTCACGGTGTTCAACTCCAGAAAATTGGTCAGCACGGTGGTGGTGAGCACCGGTCCAACATCGGGGAC
>JANYEF010000035.1 GCA_025363325.1 Nitrospira sp.
AAGAAGGGTCGGAACCGAGCCGCCGGGTATATGGATGGGTAGCGGGATGAATATCGTGAGGCGTCAGGCGTGAAGCGTAAGGGGTAAGGGAGTATGGCGGTTAAGGGGGTAGTATAAAAATGGACAAACCCCACAAAAAGACCTATGGAATACGGCGATGGAATTGGCTGTAACTATTTTCCAAGTAACCGATTCATTCCCGATAAATGGTGTGAAACGCGTCGCTGTGAGACCTTGATCTATGTCAGTCTGTTTCGCCTCACGCCTAACCCCTTACGTCAGTTAGGAGGTTCAATAGATGAAAAGCGAGATACTCTATCCAGGGGCGTTTCCGATGGTGCGGGTGGATCTGGCGGCAGGCGAGCATATCAAGGCCGAGTCGGGTGCGATGGTGGCGTGTTCACCGACCATCGACATTGAGAGCAAGATGGAGGGCGGCTTTCTCGGAGCCCTGTCGCGAAAATTCCTGACGGGAGAGAAGTTCTTCTTCCAGACGCTGCGCGCTAGCCGTGGTCCCGGTGAAGTGTTGCTGGCTCCGACGGTGCCCGGCGAAATTGTCATCTTGGAACTCGATGGCGTGAACGAGTACATGGTGCAGAAAGACGGCTTCCTCGCGGGCGCCGACGGGATTCTCATCGAAAGCAAAATGCAGAGCCTGAGCCGTGGATTGCTGGGCGGGGAGGGTTTCTTCATTCTGAAAATCAGTGGGAAAGGGATGCTCGTTCTGAACAGCTTCGGGGCCATTCACAAGATTGAGTTGAAGCCCGATCAAGAATACATCGTGGACAATAGCCACCTGGTGGCCTGGTCCGCCACAACCTCCTACAACATCGAAAAAGCCACCTCTGGCTGGGTTTCCAGCTTCACCTCAGGCGAAGGGTTTGTCTGCCGGTTCCGGGGGCCTGGCCTCGTGTACATTCAAAGCCGGAACCCAGGCAGTTTTGGAGCGTGGATACGGCAGTTCATCCCGGTCAGTGAGTAAGGGGATAGCGGGATCGAGTAAGGGGGGGGTAGCGGGGTATGGGGATAGCGGGATAAAGGGATGGACGAATGAGTGACAAGCCACATGCAGCATTACCCCGTTGTCCCGTTGCCCCGCTATGAGTCCCAACGCTCTCTGTTTCGGTGACGAGTTTCCCGCCGGCGGTGCGCCTTGTTTCGTGCAAGTCGATGGAGAGGGGCTGACGATCACCTTCGGATCTGAGGGGGGCGCCGGCGCACGAGAGGCCGTGCCGTTTTCTTCGCTCACCGTCTCGGCAGGCGGACTCGACCATGATCATCTCGTGGTGAAATGGAATAGCGTGCAAGGGGAGCGGACGCTGTATCTGAAGAATCCTGACGTGATTCGGGCGTTTCGGGAAACGGTCCCCGACCATCTCAGTCTTCCGTTTGCACAGGCCGCGGAGCGGGTGCGTCAGGTGCGTCACCGGGGCCGGTTCGTCTGGGGCCTGGTCGGCGGGGTGATCCTGGCCACGGTGCTGGGACTCTGGTTCCAGTCCGATCTGCTCGTCGAGATTGCCGTGAGTCGGATTCCAGTAGAGTGGGAGCAAAAGCTGGGAGAATCGGCCTATCGGGATTTTCTCAGCCACCAGGAAGTGATGAAAGAGGGTCCCGCGGTCGCAGCGTTGGGAGAGATGACGCAACGTCTGACCGAACAGATTCCGAATAATCCCTACAAGTTCGAAGTGACTGTGGTGAAGAGCGACGTCGTCAATGCCTTCGCGTTGCCTGGCGGGTATGTGGTGGTGTTCACCGGACTCATGAAAAAAGCAGAAAGCGGCGAAGAAGTGGCGGGCGTGCTGAGCCATGAGCTGAACCATGTCTTGCAGCGGCATGGGCTTGAACGGATCGTAAAAAGTCTCGGGTTGATGACGGTGGCGGCCATTGTGCTTGGCAATCAACAGGGCCTCGTTGGAATGATGAAGCAACTTGGCGTCGAACTGTTCACCCTTAAGTTCGGCAGAGAGCAGGAGACCGAGGCCGATCTGAAGGGATTACAGTTGCTTCAGCGGGC
>JANYEF010000144.1 GCA_025363325.1 Nitrospira sp.
CCACAACAACAACCTCATGCCCTTCCTGGACAAGACGATCGACCAAATGCGACCCGACAAAACCGGCGCCTCCGGTCACGAGTACCTTCATGCATGCCCCCATCGCCTATGAGTCCGTGCCATCATCTGTCCACCGCCCACCCGATCAGGCTCTTATTCTCGCGCGTAAAACCAACAAGAATTTCCCGATTCCCTTTTCGCCCTATCACGGGAGAATCGAGCACACCTTTCAGCTGAAGCCCCAAATGAGCGGCACAGGCAATGACCTTTTCAGTCACCGCCGCGCGCTGCGTGTCATCTCGCACGATTCCCCCTCGCCCCACCTGCCCCTTACCGACTTCAAACTGTGGCTTCACTAACGCCACGACCACTGCACCGCTATTGAGTAGGTAGACGACCGCGGGCAATACCAACGTCAGAGAAATAAAGGAAACATCGATCACCGCCAGGTCGATCGGCTCAGGAACCGCTGCACGGTCAACATACCGAATGTTGGTCCGTTCGAGCAAGACAACACGCGAATCTTGCCTGAGTCTCCACTCAAACTGTCCATATCCCACGTCGATGGCATAGATGCGGGTGGCTCCTCGCTGCAACAAACAGTCGGTGAACCCGCCGGTCGAACACCCGACGTCCAGACCAATCGCCCCTCTCGGGTCAATATGAAAGGCATCAAGGGCCGCGGCCAATTTGTCGCCCGCTCTACTGACAAAAGACGCAGGCCGCACGATTTCGATCCGCGCATCCGGCGACACCAACTTCGCAGGCTTATCCACCATAATCCCGTCAACCGACACTCCACCCGCCAAGACCGTTCTGGCCGCGGCCTCCCGGCTGGGCACCAAGCCCTGAGCCATAAGCACACGGTCCAACCGTTCTTTGTGAACACGAGCGGGGGAGGCCATATAGACTAGGAAAACCACTCATCGAAGCATCGAGGCAGACAGAAGCCAGTACTAGAAAGCCTAGGAGGACGGTTCATCGGCTTCGTCATCTGTGGTGTAGGCGTGGAGTCGTTTTTTGCCGTTCTTGTCTTGTACGAGCACTTCTACTTTATGCTCGGCTTCTTCTAAAATCTTGAGACAATTCTTCGAGAGGCGAATGCCCTCCTCGAAGATCTTGAGCGATTCGTCCAGAGGAAGATCGCTTTTTTCCAGTTCACCAACAATGGCTTCCAACCGCGCCATTGCCTGTTCAAATTTCACCGCTGCCACAACATGCCTCATTATTATATGGGTAGAGGGCCATTATACTCGCCCACACCCAGATTTCAAACTGAGGAATCGTCACACACTCGCGTGACCATGCAACTCAATTGTCCGCGTGCCAATTGAGCCACTATCTCCTGCCCAACCTTCACGTCGTTCGCTCGATGCAGAATCTGACCAGCAGGGACCGTATGGAGGATGCAGTAGCCACGTCCAAGAATCGCCAATGGACTCAGGGTATTAAGTTGCGCCAGCGTCGCGTGGATCCGGTGACGGTGCTGCGCCAATACAGCCCCCATCTGCCCTTCAAGCCGCTTCGAGAATTGCGGGACTGTCGCCAGACCTTGCTTGATCACGAGAATAGGATTGAGACCGGATAAATCGCGCTGCGCCACATGAATCCTTTCACGCCCAGCCGTAAGTATTTGTTGGACCATCTCGCGCAATCGATCCACCATATCATCTGTCCGTTGCGCCGCTTCCTGGAGGCGGAAGCGGACATCCGCCACCCCTCGAATGCCGGCATCAAGCCGCTGCCGCTCGAAGGCACAATGCCTGAGCATCACCTGTCCGGTACGGACCGTGAGTTCACGCAATCGTTCCAGGATGTCAGCCAATACCGGAACCACAGCCTCGGCTGCCGCCGACGGCGTTGGCGCTCGGAGATCGGCGACGAAGTCGGCAAGCGTCACATCGATTTCATGCCCGACCGCCGACACCACTGGGGCTTTGGAGGCCGCAATAGCGCGTACCACGATCTCCTCGTTGAAACTCCAGAGATCCTCCAACGATCCTCCACCTCTTCCTACAATGATGACATCTACAGCGCCCCAGTCGTTCAACGCAGACAGCGCCTCAGCAATTTGACGCCCGGCACTCTCCCCTTGGACCTGAACCGGAGCAATAAGGATATGAAGCGTTGGCCAGCGGCGCCGAAGCACGGTCAGAATATCCCGAACGGCTGCACCGGTCAGCGATGTGACGATACCCACCGTCCGAGGAAACGCTGGGACCGGCTTCTTTCTGTCCTGATCGAACAACCCCTCTGCGGCCAATCGCTCTTTAAGCTGTTCAAACGCGAGCTGCAGCGCGCCGATTCCCTTCGGCTCCACCGTGTCCAGCACAATCTGATATTCTCCGCGCAGTTCGTAGACCGTGAGCCGCCCCCGCACGATCACGTGCATCCCCTCTTGCAGGGCAAAGCGTAGACGCACCGCACTGGATCGAAATAACACCGCGCGAATCTGGCTCGTCTTGTCCTTGAGTGTGCAATAGACGTGTCCCGATCCGGGAGCACGGAGGTTGGAGATTTCGCCTTCCAACAATATGTCGGAGAATTGTTCTTCGATTGAGCTGCGAAGCAGCCCCGTCAACTCCGAAACCGTGAACATTCGTTTCGGAGGAACGACAGGAGAGAAGAGATCGGGAAAACCGGGAGGGCTCGTGGTGAGTCTCCTTTAATCGATGATGCGAATTCGTTCGATCGACAGCGCCTTCCCAAGTCGCGCATCAAGTTCGATCAGGACCGCGCAGAAGACGGCGGGCCCAGAGGCTACTTCAAAGCGCCGCGGCATCCCAGTCAGAAACTTTTCGATCGCCAACTCTTTCTTCACTCCGATCACGGAGTGGAGCGGACCGGTCATCCCGATATCCGTCAGATACGCGGTCCCTTTCGGGAAAATCTGGTCATCGGCCGTTTGGACATGCGTATGAGTCCCAACCACAGCGACGACCTCTCCGTCCAGATAGTGCCCCATCGCCATTTTTTCCGACGTCGCTTCCGCATGTATATCGACAATCACGGACGCAACTCGCTTCTTCAGCACAGCCAGTTCTTTTTTGGCGACCTGAAACGGACAGTCCAGAGTCGGCATGTACGCCCGCCCCATTAATTGAAGAACGCCCAGCTGCTCCCCGCCAGCCGACTCGACCACCACACTGCCATTTCCCGGCACACCACTCGGATAATTAGCAGGCCGAAGCAGGCGTGGTTCTCGGGGAAAGTAGTCGAGAATTTCCTTTTTATCCCAGGCATGATTTCCGGTCGTAATGACCGCGAGGCCGAGGTCGAACAACTCTTCAGCCAACTCCGGCGTGATGCCAAATCCGGCGGCCGCGTTCTCCCCGTTACCGATAACAATGTCGATTTGTCGCTGGGCCACCAGCTTGGGAACAGCCCGGGCCACCGCGCGGCGCCCGGGCTCTCCAAAGATATCGCCGATGAAGAGAACCTTCACTTGGCATACTCCACATACCGGCTTTCTCGAATCACGGTCACTCTAATCGTGCCGGGATAAGTCAGTTCCTGCTCGATTTTCTTTGCCAGATCCCTGGACAGCTGGAACGACTCGGCATCGGTAATATCCTCCTGTCGAACAATGACACGAATTTCTCGGCCCGCTTGGATGGCATAGGCCTTCTGCACCCCTTTGATCGTCGTCGCGAGCGACTCCAGTTTCTCCAGCCGTTTCACGTAGGTCTCCAAGGCTTCCCGTCTCGCCCCAGGCCTGGCCGCAGACAATGCTTCAGCCGCAGCAACCAAAACGGATTCCGGACAGATCGGCTCCACTTGTTCGTGGTGCCCCGCAATGGCATTCACAATTTTCTCGCTCTCACCGTACTTCTTGGCAATCTCAGCACCCAGCATGGCATGCGGGCCCTCTTCTTCGTGACTGACGGCTTTCCCGATATCATGCAGAAGCGCGCCCCGCCTCGCCAACTTCACGTCGAGACCAAGCTCCGAGGCCATGATGCCGCAGATGTACGCGGCTTCACGCGAATGATACAGATTGTTTTGCCCGTAGCTGGTCCGGTACTTGAGCCGACCGAGCACCTTGATCAACTCCGGGTGAAAATCCGAGAGCCCTAACTCAAAGATGATCTTCTCGGCCTCGTCATACATGAGCTTGTCGATATCGATTTTGACTTTTTCAACGATCTCTTCGATCCGCGTTGGATGGATGCGCCCGTCATGCATCAACCGTTCGAGCGAGACCTTGGCAATCTCGCGACGCAGCGGATCGAATCCCGACACGATGACGGCTTCAGGCGTCTCATCGATAATTAGATCAATCCCGGTTGCGGCTTCGATCGCACGGATGTTGCGCCCTTCCCGCCCGATGATCCGCCCCTTCATCGCATCGTTCGGAATCGGCACAACAGAAATCGTAGATTCGGAAACATAGTCACGCACCACCCGTTGAATCGAGCAGGTAATGATCTCGCGCGCTTCCCGTTCCGCATTCTCCCGCGCCTCTTCTAACGTCCGCTTCGCATGCCCAACGGCCTCAAGCCGCGCCTGGCTTTCCATTTCTAGAATGAGCTGCTTCTTCGCCTCGTCAGCCGTCATCCCCGCGACGCGTTCTAACGCCTCACGATGCTCCTTCTCTACTCGGGTACAAGCCACTTCCTTAGCCGCCAGCTTCTCTTCACGCTTCACCAGATCCAGCTCTCGCTTCTGAGCCTCACTATCTCGCTTGTCTACCGCACCTATCCGTTTCTCGATGGCCTCATCTCGCTGGATCACGCGCTTTTCCGCGACGGCGAGCTCGGCCATTTTGACCTTCTGCTCCTTCTCAAGCTCCGCCTTCGACTGCAGCACAAAGTCTTTCGCTTCCAGCTTGGCTTCTTTGACAATATTGTCAGCCTCACGCTGAGCGTTCTGCACGACCTGGCGTGACTGCTCCTCCTCCTGAACCTTCTTCGTGGCGCCCAGTGAGCGACGAATCAACTCAAAGAGCCCAACTCCGAGCAACCCTCCGACGAGTCCTGTCAACAGATACGCAAAAATTGAAGTCTCCATTGGGCTCACCCCCTTAACAGTCGCGAGACGAGAAAATCCTGCTTCTCAGCCTCGTTTTGATACAAGGTTAGCGAAGGTCCTGAATGAGAGGGGGGCGCAGTGGGAAGATCAGCGACTAGAAGGGCGCGGCCTGAAACGCGGGCTACAGACTTACTCCGAGAACGGACTGCACAGGGATGGACATCTTGCTGGATTGAGATGACGAGTACGTCCTGTGCGGGATAGATCCCACGAGGTCCATCTATGTCGGTACGCTCTCACCTGCATGAGAGGACTCAGAGCGTGAACCGGAAGCAGCCGCTGGCCGTCTCCGCAGCCCGCACTCCTTGACGACAACATGAACTCCATGACCTTACCCAACATCTCCAAGAGGTTATACATGAGGTGGACGAACCCTTGAGCACATTCTATCTGCATCAATCTCGCCAGCATCAAGAACCCACATCCATTCCGCTGTGACTGTATCGTATCCCCGTATCTCTTCACCGGTTCAAGCATGACCCAATCATTCCCTATCGTAGAATCCACTACGTCCCGACACCCACTCTTTAACGATAGCAAAGGGGGACGCCCTTTGCAAGTTGAATCTAGCGAAAGAGCGAGGTCGGTACCTGTTCCTCGATCGATTCCATGAGGGACTTCATCCGCCGTTCGACATCCGCCTCACCTTGAGCACGCTTCCGTTCGAGCTCAAAGAGCTGATGGGCCAAATTGAGGGCAGTCAGCACGGCGAGTTTGGAGGGGGTCGTCGTATTCATCCCTTCCGCGAGATGGCGCATCTGTCCATCTACAAAGCTCGCGAGGCGCCGGACATCGCCCTCGTCCGCCTCGCCACGAATCGTGTATCGTTGGCCGTATATTTCCACGTCAATGGTCTTAGTCAAGGGCTACCTCCTTGCGTTCTTCAAAGCACTCCAACAACTCGATGTCGCCAAGGACTTTTTCTATACGAGACTTGATATCGACACGCTCTTGCTCCCACCGTCGATTCGAATCATCCTTCTCTGCAAGTCGCTGTCGAACAACCTTTATCTCTTCTTCAGCTGCTGCATTCTTTTTTTTCAGCTCTTGAACGAGCTTAACCAGGTCTCTAATACGACTTTCAAGCGCGTCCAATCGATCGAGTGCCATTCCCTCACTCTCTTTCTTAAGTAGCCCCTACAGATTGTGGCGCACTATAGGAACTTGTCTAGATCTTGTCAAGAAATGACCATCAGGAGGCCTTGTCCAGCCGTATGTATTCGCGGTAGCTTCGCAGTACGCGCTTCACATACTGCCTCGTCTCCTGATACGGGATTAATTCGACAAACTCGTCCTGACTTCGGCCGTGGTGCAGTGCAATCCAGCTTCCGACAGCCATTGGCCCTGCATTATATGAAGCAATTGTGTGTGCGACATTCCCGGAAAACTGTTCGAGTAACTGTTCGACATAGTGAACGCCGATCCGAATATTGGTCTCTTGATCGAATAGATCATCCCGTCCGACCGCGGGAAGCCCGAGTCGCTGCGCGACATTATTCGCAGTTCCCGGCATCACCTGCATCAGGCCAATCGCACCAACCCGCGACACAGCTCGCCAATCGTATTGACTCTCCTCTCGAATAATCGCCGCCACCAGATAGGGATCGACACCGCTCGCACCCTGCCCCTTGATCGTGGGAAGGAGACCTGTCGGATAGGCCACCTTCCACAGCGACGGGTCGACGGCACCGCCAGTTCGCTCCAATTTATCGCGGAACCTGGCCCTCGCGAGTCGGAGCGCATGGTGGTAGGCACCCACCTCGTTCAACATCGTCGCAAGCGCCATGATGACGTCGGAGTCTCGGCTATATTGATCGGTCAACCCCGCTAACTCTCGCCCGGCGTCCGAGTCCAACCCCAACGTATTGAGCTCAATGGCTCGACGGTAGGCCGACTTCTGTTCGATTTCCGCCCTGGTAGACACCGAGCGTGTGGCCTCACCATTCGCAGGCGTGCCACCGTTCACCGGGACAGTCGCTGACATCGATTCTGATGCAGGGGGCTCCGACAACGGGAGATCCATCCGTTCGCGCGCCAGCTGGCAATAATAGGTATAGATATATCGTTGGCAGAGTTGCACATACCCATCACGAGCGTGAGGCTGCTGGCTCAATTCGGCCGCACGCGCCATCCAATACAGCGCCTGTGGCTCAAAATCGCTGTCGTGCTGATCGGCGAGCAGACGTAGCTCATCACCCGCCTCACGATAGCGCGCCATACGGTAATATACCCAGCCCACGCGCCACCGTGCCTCGGCTCGCTGAGACGCCGGCTCTCCGACCTTTACCACCTGGCGGTACCGCACGATCGCATCGTCAAAGCGGCCTTGATCTTCCAACCAAATCCCGGCGAACAAGGTGATCTGACCCTTCTGCTCCGCAGAGAGCGAAGATGTCGGCAGCGTACGGGCGAGATCTACCAACTTGTCCCCCTGTCCTTGCCGAAGATAGACGCGGGCGAGCCAGACCGACGCTTCGTGGGACTCCGTCCCCCCGTCTTTCAGCAGCGCACGGAACGTCTCTCGGGACTGGTCATACTGTTTCAGCCGTACCTGCGCGATGCCAAGCTTCAGCTTTGCCTCGGCGTGCCGAGGCGACTGTGGATCGGCCGCAAGAAACTTTCGGAGTTCCTCAATCGCTTCGGCATGGAAGGATTGTCCAAGATACGCCTGCGCACGGGCAAGCCGCTCGCTCGACTGGACTACCCAAGGCTCGCCACCAAGATTCGTGGCCAATAGCGCTTCCGCTTCTTTCGCTTCTGCGCTATACGCAAACCGAACCCAGAGTTGCATCAGAGTCTCGCGACCTGCCGGTATGTTGTTGTCTCGCAGTTGGCAGGCGCCTCGCCGAAGAAGCGCTTGGGGAGTCCCTGGCTCCTTATCACTCAGTTCCACCGCTTTTGCAAACCATGCCGTTGCTTCCGTACAACTCGACGCTTGATACCACGCTTCCCCTGCTCGATACGCGGCCTTGGTCAGCAAATAGGAGTCAGGCACCGCCAGCGGAATGCTTTCGAACATGTCCGCCGCATGTTTTGCGTCTCCGAGGTTCAACAACGCCTCCCCCGTCCATAATCGGATATAGTCATCCAAGACCGTAAAGTCTCGCTGTGCAGCGCGGAGAAATTGAATCGCCACGGCAGGATTCCGTTCAAGGAGCAACACTCCGGACAGCAACCCTGCGCGCTTGGCCCAGAGTGTGGCGGGGAAACGCTCCATCAGCCGTTGCAGCCGATCAAGTTTGAGCAACAAGACTTGCTCTTTATTGAAGGCCTTGCCGAACCGTTCCTTCGGCAGTGCGGCAGCCTGAAAGCAATCTTCTGCACTCTCGCACGCTTTGCCGTCATTCGACATCGACGGAGAGGAAGGACCGGCGGACACCCGGTCGGAAAGCAGCGCAAACCCACAGAGGCCAATAGACGTGGCGAGGAACAGATTTCGTATGGCCCGTTGATGTATATAGTCGCGCATCCGTCGTCTCGCTCTCAATCTGTCACATATATAGCAGTGCGCCTTCCCCGTTGCCAGCAGAGCCATGTAAATCCTGTACCTTGTTCCACTTTTTAAGGCTGTGGTAGGCTGCCCTCATGGGTCACGAAAAAGACGCCTTCCCATCGCGCACCGCCCCCACGAACCTCCTGGCCCTTGATGAAGAAGGGATGGGCCGGTTCGTGCAACAATTCGGATGGCCCCGCTACCGAGCCGGTCAGATTTTACGCTGGCTCTATCAACGTCGAGCCAAAGACATCAACCAGATGACGGACCTCGGCCAAGCGGAGCGAACGGCACTGGCTTCACTGGCAACGATTCCGCGCGCCGCCGGTTGCACGGTCTTCCGTTCGATCGATCACACGAGAAAATTAGTACTTATGCTCAACGATGGGCTCACTGTCGAAACGGTGTTGATCCCCGATGAAGACCGTTTGACGCTTTGTGTGTCGACACAGGTCGGCTGTACCTTGGATTGCGGATTCTGCCTGACCGGCACGATGGGATTGAAACGCAACTTGAAACCCCATGAAGTCATGGAGCAGGTGCTGACTGCCCATGATCGCCTCGACCCCGGTGAACGAATTACCAACCTCGTCTTCATGGGAATGGGCGAGCCCTTGGCCAACATGGAGACCTTATCAGAGGCCATTCGGCGACTCACCAATAAACCATGGGGGCTCGGATGGTCGCCAAGACGCATCACAGTCTCGACTGCCGGCCTGGCAGCGCGCCTGAAAGATATCGCGCCACTCGGCGTCAATCTGGCTATCTCGCTGAATGCCACGACGGACGCCCAGCGCGCCAGCCTGATGCCAGCCGTCAATGGTATCGCCTCGCTCAAAACATTGCTCGCCGCCTGCCGCCGTTACCCTTTACCGCCAACCCGACGACTCACCTTCGAGTACGTGCTGCTGGCCGGGGTGAATGATCACGTCGACGATGCTCGCCGGCTCACCAAGCTCGTCCGCGGGATTGCATGTAAAATCAATCTGATCCCGTTCAATGAATTTCCCGGGAGTCCCTTTCTCCGTCCATCGAAGAGCGACATTTCAGCCTTTCAAGCCATCGTGCGGCAGGCAGGCCTCGATGTGTTTGTCCGTAAGAGTCGGGGGCGCGACGTCCTCGGCGCCTGCGGCCAATTGGGCAATCTCTCACCCGAATACGTAGAACGTGCCTTGACACAAATCGAATCCCGTTGCTAGCATACAGTGTGCGCACCGCCCAAACATGACCTGGCTGTCTTCTCGACACATCATGCAAATATTCCGGTTTATTGCCGCGAGCACTCTCGTCTTCGCCTTCACCTCGCCTGCCGTCGCAACGGAACCTCGTGAGTTCATCCTCTCCAATGGGATGAAAGTCCTGTTAGTCGAAGTTCCCAAAGCTCCGGTTGCCACAGTCCAAGTCTGGTATAAAGTCGGCTCACGCAACGAAGTCATGGGCCGTGCGGGCCTCTCTCACATGCTGGAACATATGATGTTCAAGGGCACCGTCAAATACCCGAAAGGCACCTTCTCCCGTCTCATTCGCAAGAACGGAGGAATGGACAACGCCTTCACGAGCCAAGACTTCACCGCGTACTTCGAGAATCTTGCAGCCGACCGCGTCGAGCTGGCACTGGAGCTCGAAGCCGATCGCATGCAAGGGCTTGTGCTCGATATGAGTGAATTGACGACGGAACGAGAAGTCGTGAAGGAAGAACGCCGCCTTCGCACGGAAGACGACCCACAAGGTGCGCTCGTCGAGGCGCTCTTCGCCCAGGCCTATCTCAGCCATCCGTACCATTGGCCAGTCATCGGCTGGTTCGGCGACCTGGATGCGATGACCCTGGACGACTTGCAACGACACTACGACACGTATTACTCACCCAACAATGCGACCCTCGTCGTGGTGGGCGACATCAAAGCCGACACTTTGCTCCTCACGATCAAACAGCTGTTCGAACCGATTCCGCGAGGACCGGAGCCCAAGCCGATCGCCACCATGGAATCGGAACAAAAAGGTGAGCGCCGCTTCCTCCTCAAGCGAGATGCCCAAGTCCCTTTCGTCATCATGGGCTATCGCGTGCCGAATTTTGCGAGCGAAGACTCGTACGCGCTCGATATTCTGGATTCGATTCTCTCGCATGGGAAAAGTTCACGCCTGTACCAAAGCCTCGTCTACGAGCAACAATCGGCGCTTGCAGTCGGAGCGGAATACAGCTTGCTGCAGACAGATCCTGGCCTTTTCTACTTCTATGCCCTCGTGAGCCCCGGCCAGAAACCCGAGGTGGTCGAGGATGCCCTTCATCGAGAGATCAAACGCCTCCAAGCCGATCTGCCGACAGAGCAAGAACTCCAACGGGCGAAGAACCAAGTCGAAGCGACCCATGTCTTCGAACAGGACTCCAACTTCCGGCGTGCCATGTTGCTAGGACAGGCTGAATCCATCGGCGCTGGGTGGCGGAAAATTGACCAGTTTGTCGAACGGATCCGGGCAGTGACGACCAAAGACATTCAGCGTGTCGCCCGCCAATACTTGACTGAAGATAATCGAACCGTCGGCACCTTGATTCCTGTGCCTCCTAAACAAGCAGAGGCGCCCTCCACCGCCGCGCAGCAGGGAAGACCCTAATCATGCCGGCGACGACACGACACCCCATCGCACCTCGACGACAGGCGATTCTGACCCTTGTGATAGGATGCTGTGCCTTCCTCCTCTTGGCGAGCGGCTCCAGTGCGGCGGCAGAGATCGCGCCGATGAAATTTGTGACCGCAAACGGCATCACGGTGCTCGTCCTTGAGCAACATTTCCTCCCCATCGTTGAGATCCACACGCTGATCAAGACCGGCTCTGTGCAAGATCCTTCCGACAAAGCAGGACTTGCGAACCTCGTCGCCAGTCTTCTGGACGAAGGGACGACCACGCGCACGTCAAAACAGCTGGCGGAGCAAATCGATTTCGTCGGTGGGGCACTGGAAGCCAAAGCCTCAGAGGATTTCACCACCGCCTCCGCCCGCGTGCTCAAGAAAGATATCGACCTCGGCTTTATCCTGCTCGCGGACATGTTGCAACACCCCGCGTTTCAAAAGCAGGAATTCGAACGAATTCGTACCCAACTCCTGGGCGAGATGGCGAGCGACAACGACGACCCGGGTCATATCGCCATGCAGGCGTTCAATCAGATCGTCTTCCATGGACACCCCTACCGGTGGCCCGTCAATGGAACGGAGGACACGCTCAACAAAATCACCTTGGCCGATGTGCAGGCCTTCTATGGCCGGGAATATTCCCCTTCCCAGGTCAT
Organism: Nitrospira sp.; assembly: GCA_025363325.1. Taxonomy (GTDB): domain Bacteria; phylum Nitrospirota; class Nitrospiria; order Nitrospirales; family Nitrospiraceae; genus Palsa-1315. The sequence goes on from JANYEF010000144.1 coordinate 11,808, forward strand.
CCTGACCATCGTCGGCGACGTCACGATTGAGCAAGCCACGGCACTGGTACAGACCCATTTTGGAACCTGGAAAAAAGGGACCGCGCCAGCACGGAGTACGAAAAAGCCCTCACCGGTCGAACGAAGAACGGTCCAACTCATCGAGAAAGATCTCACCCAATCCACCATTGTTATTGGTCATGGCGGCCTTCCGCGCGCTCACCCGGACTTCTATTCAGTCACGGTGATGAATTACATCCTGGGGGCCGGTGGATTTTCCTCTCGCTTGATGGACTCGATTCGCGACAAACAGGGGTTGGCCTATGGGATTATGAGTCACTTCGACGCCCGGCTGATGCCTGGTTCATTCTGGGTCAACCTCCAAACCAAAACGGAGACGACGAACCAAGCCATCACCGGCGTCCTGTCTGAGATCAAGTCCATTCGTGACGCGCCAGTGTCCGACCAGGAGTTGGCCGAGGCCAAGTCGTTCTTGATCGGTAGCTTCCCGCTACGATTTGATTCTACCGCGAAGCTCGCGCAGGTACTCGCCCAAGTGGAGTTCTACGGCCTAGGGTTCGAATACTTTTCGGACTACCCAAAATGGATAGACCGGGTTACGAAGGAAGATGCTCAGCGCGTCGCCAAGCAGTACCTGGACCCCAAGCGGTACGCCTTAGTGGTGGTGGGCAACATCGCCAAAGCGAAGGTCAAATACTAGTCAACGGTATAGCAACTCCAAGGCCAGGAATCCATGATGACCGAATCCCTCCACGGCAAACTCAACACACTCCGCCAGGTGATCTCGGATATGCAGTCCGTCCTGGTCGCCTTCTCCGGCGGGATTGACAGCACTGTCGTCCTGAAAATAGCCCATGAACAGCTCGGTGAACGCGCGCTAGGCATCACCGCTATCTCGCCGACGTTTCCCACGATCGAACTCGACGGCGCGAAGCAGGTGGCCTCAGAGATCGGCGCGCGGCATGAACTGGTTCACACTGACCAACTCGAGATTCCAGCCTTCGTGCAGAATGATGCAGCCCGCTGTTTCCATTGCAAAACTGACCTCTATCAATTGCTCGGCGGGCTACGCGAACCACGCGCGAGCCAGTGGGTTGTGGACGGGACGAATCTCGACGATCTCGGGGATGATCGACCAGGAATCAAAGCCGCACGCGAGTGGGGAGTTCGAAGCCCGCTGGTCGAAGCCTCCCTCTCGAAGTCCGATGTGCGGGCACTCGCCCAGTCCTTGGGACTCTCAAATTGGGATAAGCCGGCAGCCGCCTGCCTCTCTTCTAGAATTCCTCGCGGCATACCGATTACGATCGAAAGTCTTCGTCGCGTGGAGCAGGCTGAAGAGATTCTACAGGCTGAGGGATTTCGCCATGTGCGTGTGCGGGAGCACGGAGAAGTGGCTCGAATCGAGGTCGCAGCAGAGGAGTTTTCTCGGCTGAATCAGCCGAACCTACGCGCGCACATCAGCACCCGTCTCCGCAAGGTTGGATTCCGCTTCGTCTGTGTGGATTTGGAAGGATACAGATCGGGTGGGGTCAGCCTAGGCTGACCCCACCCGATCCAGAAATTATCGTTGGTAGGATTTTGACAAGGCCTCAAGCGCCTCGTCTGCAAATTGCCGGTGGTCCGCATCATTCAGACTTCGCTGCACGACTTTCTCCGCCACCATCAGGGCCAGATCGGTAGTTTGGGCGCGAATGTCCTGAATCGCTTTGCGACGTTCATGATCGATTTCACGCGTCGCATCGCCCTTGATCCGCTCGGCTTCGGTCGTCAGCCGCTGCTCATTTTCCTCCATGAGCCGCTGCGCCCGTTCCTTTGCGGCAGCCAGAATTCCTTCTGCCTCTTTCGCAGCGGTGTTCAGCTTGGCCTCGTACTCCTTGAGTTTCCGTTCGGCCTCTGACCGATGACGCTCGGCTTGATCGAGACTGTCCTTAATTTTCTTTTCCCGGTCTTCAAGCGCGCCCAAGATGCCGGGAAAGGCAAACTTGTAGAGCACGAACAAGAGAATCGCAAACGACAGGACTTCCCAGAAAATCAGGGAAGAGAAAAAGTCAGATTCAAACTGCGGCATAGTTCATATCAGAAAGGCTGAGGTTGAGGCTGAGACGCTTCCCTCGGCCTGAACCTAGACCTAACCTGCTCCTATTTGCGGAGGCCCATGATGATGAAGGCAATGACCAGGCCGTACAGCGCGATGGCTTCCACCAGCGCAAACCCGATCCACATATACTTTCCGACGCGGGCCTCTGCTTCCGGCTGGCGCGCCACTGCTTCAATCATCTTCCCGAAGATGTAGCCGATCCCCACACCAGCTCCGGCAAACCCTGCCGCCGCCAACCCCATGCCCAATAATGCTGCTGCTGCTGAATCCATTGTGTCCTACTCCTCCCTTGTCTGAACTTGCACGCGCTAGTGCGCGTGCTCATCGTGGCCGTGTAAGTGGAATGCGTCTCCCAAATAGACGCAGGTCAACATGGTGAAAATATAGGCTTGAATGAACGCGATACCGACTTCCAGTCCGTTCATCGCGATCGTAAATGCAAAGGGCAACCACCCAATCAACAATCCGCTGCTGATGGCCAAGCCGAAAAGAACCCCGAGAATCACGTGGCCGGCCGTCATATTCGCAAACAACCGAACGGCCAACGAAATGGGCCGGGCCAATTGACTGATCAACTCGATTGGGATCATCAACGGCAGTAGCCAGGCCGGCGAGCCTGGCGGAACGAGAATGCCCAGGAACTTCACCCCGTGTAACAAAAATCCCATGACCAGGCTCAACCCATACACTAGGCAGGCGAACACGGCTGTCACAACAATCTGACTCGTCACGGTGTAGCTGCCTGGAATCAACCCGATAAGATTGCAGAAGAGAATAAATAGAAAGAGGGTGGCGATGAGGGGGAAAAACCGCATCCCCTCTTTGCCCATCGTATCGATAATCATGCCGCGAATAAAATCCACGATTATCTCGGCCATGTTCTGCAACTTACCAGGCACCAGCTTGCGTGCCGATCCTGCCATCACCATGAGCACCGCCACCAGGGAGACGACCACCCACATGATGACGACGGCTTTATTAATGGAAATATCCAATCCGCCAAGTGAAATCGGTATCCAGTTGTGAAGCTCGAACGGATGAAGCGGACTTTCTTCCATGGCGTTTTCGTACTTTCTATTGAAACGCGTTATGTCTTCGGCCACCGCTGCGCCGACCGGTACGCATTCCTGATCCCGGTCACGACGCCCAACACCAGACCTCCGACCATCCCCCAGGGAGTGGAGTCGAAAAGGTATGTGTCACACAACCAGCCCAGCCCTCCTCCGACAATCAGCGCAGCGAGCAGATCGGTTCCGATCCGGGCCGCTTGGCCAAGCCCCGCGTACAATGGATCGTGTGAAGGAGGCATGTCGTACCCACGGAGGAGAGTGCACTGCAGCCGATACCGCAAGGACTCTGCCGATGGCGGGCGCGCAATTCAAGCAGAATCATCCTAAATTTGTCAAGCAGACCATGCGCTGTGACACAGCAGAACCAGTCGGGTATAGTGAGTGGCGCGTATAGGTGTAGAGCAATACTCGTTCACCCATGACTCGTTTCTCCCAGCCATCATTCCTGATCGGTCCCCCACAACCTCTGGTCCTCACGATGGACGGCCAAGGGAGGACACCCTTTGAGCTGTACCGCCTGATTGCGTCTCCCACGCAACCATCGTTCCTACTCGACAGCGGGAAGGGAACAAGCGTCGGAGGCCACTATTCTTTTTTAGGGAGTGGCCCCTTCTCGATGCTAACTGGACGACAAGGATTGGCCTCCATTCGAACCCACGAAGGACGAGAATACTTGTCGAAAGATCCCTTCGGTAGCCTCTGCCGACTATTCGCTGGTCCCCAGATCGAGGCTCCTCCAGGCCTACCCCCTTTTTGGGGCGGAGCCGTCGGCTACCTCAGCTACGACCTCGTGCGCGACTTTGAAACGCTTCCTTCCATTGCGACGGACGATCTGCGGCTCCCCGATCTTCAATTCGGTCTGTATGACATTATCACCGCCGTCGATCATCAGACCAATCACTTGCAAATTATCTTTTGTCCACCCCTCGAACGGTTTCTAGGAGAGCCCCGAGAGGAGCTCTATCGCGAAGGCTTAAACCGGCTGGCCGAGTGGGAGGCCAAGTTGAGCGGAAGGCCCGCTTCCCCCAAGAACCTCCCCGCCCTCGATCAGATGGCCTTTTACCCGGACCAAACGCGGGATGCCTACCTCGATCGAGTCCGGCGCTGCCAGGAGTACATTGCGGCAGGGGACATCTACCAGGCCAATCTCTCACATCGATTCACCCTGCAACCTCCCAGTGCTTATATCGATGGCGCAGATCGACTGCCCTACGAGTTGGAACTCTATCGACGTCTCCAAGACGTGAACCCCTCGCCTTTTTCAGGACTCATGCACTTCGACGATGTCACGTTGATTAGCTCCTCGCCCGAACGGCTAGTCCGCCTTCACAACCGCCAAGCGGATACGCGCCCGATTGCCGGGACCAGACCGCGCGGGCTTGACGTTCGTGACGATCAACGCCTCATCGACGAATTACTCGCCAATGAAAAAGAGCGGGCGGAACATCTCATGCTCGTCGATCTCGAACGGAACGACCTGGGCCGCGTCTGCCAATTCGGCAGCGTGCAGGTCAATGAATTCATGGCGATTGAACAGTACTCCCACGTCAGCCACATCGTGTCCAACATCAGCGGCGCTTTGAAACCGAACGCCACGCCCTTCGATCTGATTCAGGCGCTATTTCCTGGGGGCACCATCACGGGCGTGCCAAAGATCCGCTGCATGGAGATTATTGAGGAGCTGGAGCCGGTACGCCGTGGCCCCTATACCGGATCATTCGGTTACATCGGCTGGAACGGCGACCTCGATCTCAATATCGTGATTCGAACTTTGGTATGGTGCCAAGGGAAGGGATACTTGCAGGTCGGTGCCGGGATTGTCGCCGACTCCGACCCGGCCAAGGAATACGAGGAGACGCTCCAGAAGGCCCAGGCTTTCTTCAGCGCACTGCAACAGAGGTAACAATGTGGGTGTATCTCAATGATCGGTTCGTGAAAGAAGAGGAGGCCGTCGTCTCCGTCTTCGATCATGGTTTTCTCTACGGCGATGGAGTCTATGAAACGATTCGCTCTTACGGAAGCCGGATCTTCATGCGGGACCACCATCTTGCTAGGCTTCGCCGGTCTGCGGACGCGATCGGCCTGACCATCCCGATTCCCGAGCACAGGTGGCCGGCGCTCCTCCACGAAGCGATGACGCGCAATGACGTCGGACACGAACAGACCGACGCGTACCTTCGCATCACCATCTCCCGAGGAGCCGGCGACATCGGCCTTGATCCGGCACTGTGCCCGACCCCCACCGTGGTGATCATGACCAAACCACTTCACCCTCCCCCACCCGAACAATACCGTATCGGCGTCAACCTGATCGTCGCCAAAACGAGGCGGAACCTGCCCAGCGCGCTCTCGCCCCAGATCAAGGCCACCAACTTTTTGAACAATATCCTGGCCAAACGGGAAGCGATCGCGGTCGGCGCCTTCGACAGCATCCTGCTCAATTGGGAATCGCATCTGACGGAATGCACCGTCAGCAATCTCTTTTTCGTCCGAACAGGTCGGCTTTGCACCCCAGCACTTGCCTGCGGCCTACTGGACGGTATCACGCGCGACATTGTGCTCAGCCTCGCGCGAGAAGCACAGATCCCGGTTGACGAAGGACATTTCGGGATCGAGGTGATCCATAAGGCAAACGAGTGTTTTCTCACCAACACGAGTATGGAGGTAATGCCTGTCACCATGGTGGACGGGCATCCGGTTGGGGACGGAACCGCGGGACCTCTCACCCAACAGCTCCACAAACTATTTATTGCCAACCGAGCGCGCTTTTTAGAGCCGTAGCAGTTTCACCCCCCCTCACAGACCCCGTTGTTTTATTACATTATTTATAACTGCCATCCAGGCACAAGATCTGCATTTTCTTGACACCCAGTGGCAGACTGGTATCGTTGCAACCATGCACAACACCTTTTCTCTACTCATAACATCCCTCAGGCGACACGCGGCCATTGGCCTCACCACGACGATGTTTGCAGGAATCGGCTCGCTGGTCTTTTCCGTGCCAACAACCACAGCAGAGATCTATCAGTTTGTTGGACGCGACGGCTCGATCTCACTCACTAATGTCCCGTCAGACTCGCGCTATCGAAAAGTTGAGATTGAATCCATCCGACTCCACGCCACCTTGTCCGAGCGAGAACTCGAACCAGTCATTCGTCGGTACTCTTCGCAACACCAGCTCCATCCCGCGTTGATCCGAGCCGTTATCAAAGCTGAATCGAACTTTGATCCACGGGCGGTTTCTCGCGCTGGCGCGATCGGCCTGATGCAACTGATGCCGCAGACCGCCGTACGTCTGGATGTGCGGGATATGTATGATCCGGATGATAATGTGGGCGGAGGGACGAAATACCTACGCCAGCTACTCGACCGCTTCCATGGGAATTTACCGCTAGCCCTTGCGGCCTACAATGCTGGAGAGAACGCGGTTGACCGCTATCAGGCACTTCCCCCGTTCGACGAAACCCGGCAATACGTCCGAAAGGTTCTCAAATACTACCGCACGTTCCTTGTCCACGATGGCGTCATCATGGAACGTCCGGTCAGCTGATACGCCCGCGCAGAGACAACAGCAACCCCCGAGATTTCTGAGCTGTCTTCCCACTAGCTACTTCCTCGCTCGAGAGGCGACTGTGCTGCTGCCAACCGGCACGCTTGGCCTCTGAAGAATCTGATCGGTAATGAGCCCCAACACTATTCTCTCGCCACAATGCCGCTTCCGCGACGCATTGCGCTACCTGGACCATGTTCTTCACTTCCAGCGCCGCTCGAGTTGCAAACGGCTGGGCCACGAGCTGAGCCCACCGTGACAGTTGAGCACAGGCCCGAATGAGGGACTCGCCCGAGCGTATGACGCCGACCTGTCCCCACATCGTTCGCCGAAGTGAGCTTCGCAATTTTTCCGCATCCTCCAGTGTCCCGAATTGGCCCGCTCGGAGCGTGGCCTCCTGAGACAACGGCGCGGGAAACTCGTGTCGGTCGACAAACGCCACGGCTGCCGATGCCGCGCGCGCGCCAAACACCAACCCTTCAAGCAACGAATTACTCGCCAGACGATTCGCTCCATGCACACCACTACAGGCCACCTCCCCGGCGGCAAAGAGCCCTGGAACCGTCGTCGCACCGTTCAGATCAGTCCAGACCCCGCCCATCATATAATGCGCGCTGGGAGACACAGGTATCCATTCCTCCGTGATATCGATATCGCAGCGAAGGCAGGTCGCATAAATCGTCGGGAAACGCCGCTTCACGAACTCTGCACCCAAGTGGGTAACGTCAAGATAGACATGCCGCGCTTTGGTCGCCGCCATCTCCGCTAAGATCGCGCGCGAGACGATGTCTCTCGGCGCTAACGCGCCCATAGGGTGGTATCGCTGCATGAACAGCGCCCCTTTATTGTTGCGCAGCTGCGCACCCTCGCCTCGCATCGCTTCCGACAGCAAAAACGGAGGACTCGACGGCAAATACAGTGCGGTGGGATGGAATTGAACGAACTCCATATCTTGGAGCACCGCGCCCGCGCGCAGTGCCATGGCCATCCCATCACCGGTGGCGTTCGGGGGATTGGTCGTCCGCGCATAGATCTGCCCGGCCCCGCCAGTGGTCAGCACGACCGCACGAGTCGGCAACACAAACTGGCGACCAGACCCTTCGTCCAACACAACCGCCCCACAGCAACGTCCGGCATCGACCACGAGATCCACGGTAAAGTGATGATCCAAACGCTGAATACGCTCCTGCCGTTTCACCTCGGCAATCAACACTCGCACCATCTCGTTCCCCGTCGCATCGCCCCGTGCGCGCAGAATGCGGCTTCGGCTGTGGGCCGCCTCCCGAGCAAACGCGAACTTACCGCCTACTTTGTCGAACTTGGCCCCCCACCCGATCAATTCTTGAATCCTCTCAGGTCCTTCTTCGACAAGAACCCGCACCGCTTCTTTCCGGCAGAGCCCATGCCCCGCTTTGAGCGTGTCAGTTAAATGGATGGCCACGTCGTCTTCTTCACTCATCGCCACCGCCACCCCGCCCTGCGCATGAATCGAACTGCTCTGAAGCGGATGCCCTTTCGTCAGCACCATGACACGGCCGGAGCGGCTCAGCTCCAACGCCGCACGGAGACCGGCCACACCGCTCCCAATGACCAGGAAATCGGCCTGTTCCGGAACACGGGATCGACGAGATGGCATGGATTACTTCTTCTTGGAAGAACCTGTGGAGTCAGTCGTGGTCTGCCGAGCTTTCATACCGAATGGAGCATCGCCTTGAACCCCGCGCAAAAGAATCGACTGTGTGCCGACCCACTGCAATCGCGTATGGCCTCGCTGACGGAGACCCGGATCGTCCGGATCTTTTTTCCACAGCCCTTGCCAATGCACGAAGACATCGATATCGTCCCCTTCGATCATAATGCGTTCGACCACGAAGTCCAACGTAATGGCGCTAAATGTCTCGAAATCGCCCTGGGCTTCTTCCCGCAGCCTGGCAAGCTGGTCAATCGGCATCATGAGCGAGGCCAGATCCGACGAATCTTTCTTCACATAGGCTTGGCGAAGCGATTCCACTGCTCGATCGATACGGAGGTACCGTTCGTGATCTTCGGGATATTGAATCGACTTGCCACCGCAGCCGACGCCGATCAAGGATATCGAGCCGAGCAGGAGCAAGACGGGAAGCAGTGAGAATTTGTACGGTGACATCATGGCTGTAGTATAGGAATGGGTATCAGGTAGGTCAAGCGGCCCGTGAGCCGACCCTCGCCGCATTGCAGGTCTCCCAGCCGCTCAGCCCCGATCCAATTATGATCAAATTAATCCGTTGATGACCTTGCAATTTAAGATAGAAACTTCTACACTCCGCAGCTCGCAGGAGAGAGAACGTATGTCCAGTGTGCTAAAAAAACGCCGTAAAAAAATGCGCAAGCACAAGTACAAGAAGTTGCGCCGGCGTCAAAAATTTGAACGTCGTAAAAGCTAGGCTCACCCGAAAATGGGGAGGAGGGGTCCGTGCCCGAAGGCAAGAAGGTTCGCATCCGCGTCCGGACTGTGAACTGCGTCTACGTTGGCGACTTTCTCATACCTCCCATGCGGAATCGTGTGTCCGATGCGATCAACGAAGAGCAACGTCTCTTTATCAGCCTCACCGACGTGGTGATCAATGATACGGATCGCTCGGACTTCGTGGCCGTCAACAAGAACCTGATCGAGTCCATCGCACAGCTGTAGCTGTCGACAACGCCTCAGGCTTGAGTTTCCCTCTCCGCCGTTCTTTCTTGGTTTTCCGTAGCCACCTCCTCTAAGATCCCCCCTCATCATGTCCACCTTCTCACGATTTCTCCCGTTCCTGAAGCCCTACCTATCCCGCATGGTGCTGGCAGGCCTGCTGGTCATGGGTGTCGCTGCGATCAATCTGGCCCTGCTGCGGTTGGCCGGTACCCTGTGGGACATCATAACCGTGCAGCACGACCAGCCCAGGATGACGGATTTGATCACCGTCTTTCTCGGGCTCGTCGTCCTGCAAGGGCTCTGTTCGATGGGCCATAGCTATCTGACTGCATGGATTTCGCAGCGCATCGTCGCCGACTTTCGCCAACATCTCTTTGCGCATCTGCATACCTTATCGGTGAGCTTCTTTGCCCGACGGCGAACCGGCGAACTCCTTTCACGGCTCATGAATGACGTGACGGTTATTCAATCCGTCGTCACCGAAACGCCGATCGACAGTGCCAAACAGCTCGTGACCTTCGTCGGAGGGATCACGTTCCTACTGACGATGAATTGGCGGCTCTGCCTCTTAATCCTGGTTCTGCTCCCTTTGCTCGTCCTCGTGGCCAAGTTCTTTGGGCGAAGACTGAAATCCCTCTCGACCTCGATTCAAGACCAAACCGCTGCATTGAGCACCCTGATCGAGGAAGTCATCTCCGGCATCCGGATCGTGAAGTCCTTTGTCCAAACAGAGCGCGAAAAGACTAGGTTTGCCGCGCAAGTCGAACAGACCTTGGCGTTGACGATGCGAAAGGCCGGCGTCATGGCGGTGTTCATTCCCGTCATCAGCCTCCTCACGTTCTCTGCTGCAGCGGCGGTGTTGTGGTATGGGGGGCGGCAGGTCATCGACGGAAGCGTGTCGCCGGGCGACCTCTTTGCATTCGTCCTTTTTGCTGGAATTCTGATCGGCCCCTTCAGTTCCGCTGCTCGCGTATTCGCGCAGATTAAGGAAGCGCAGGGTGCCACTCAACGGGTGTTTGAAATTCTCGACACACGTTCCGAGGTAAGCGACTCCCCTACGGCCACGCCACTGTCCACCGTATCGGGACATATCCGGGTGGAGCACGTCAGCTTTGCCTACGATCCACGCCAACCAGTCTTGACGGATGTGTCGTTCGAAGCCAAGCCAGGCGAACTGGTCGCCATCGTCGGTCCCACCGGAGCCGGAAAGACGACCATGATGAACTTGCTCCACCGCTTCTACGATCCGACTGAGGGGCACGTCTCCATCGACGGGCAAGATCTCCGCCAGGTCACCATGGACAGTTGGTACCGGCAGATCGCGCTGGTCCCCCAAGAGACGATCTTGTTCGGCGGAACGATTCTCGACAATATCCGCTACGGAGACGGGAAGGCCACTCAGGAAGAAGTCGTGGCGGCGAGCCGTGCGGCTCACGCCCACGACTTCATCATGAGCTTCCCGGACCAGTACCAGACCATCGTGGGGGAAAAGGGAATCAATGTGTCGGGCGGACAGCGGCAGCGCATCGCCATCGCCAGGGCCATCGTGAAAAATCCACGAATCTTATTGTTGGATGAAGCCACCTCTGCCCTCGACAGTGAGTCGGAACGACTCGTCCAGGAGGCGCTAGAACAACTCATGAAAGGCCGAACGACCTTTGTGATCGCCCACCGCTTAACGACCATCCAACGAGCGGATCGCATTCTCGTCCTCAACAAAGGGCGCCTCGTGGAAACCGGTACCCATGCCGAACTGATAGACCGTAAAGGTCTCTACCAATACCTCTACACCCTTCGGCTCACCGAACTCCCCGCCTAGCAGGATGCTGAAAAAGTCCGCCAGCGGCGTTCTCGCTTCGCTCAGAAGCTCAACGTACCGAAGCGTACGCCTCGCCGCTTCGCTCGCTGCGGCCTTGCTGGACGGCCTTTTTGAGCATCCTGCGTAGCATTATCCTATAGTCCTTGAAATGGGGGCGATTGACTTTTCATCGTGCCACAACAGTTTTTCCAAAGACCCCTCGAAGATTTGCCGCGATCGTTCCGCAACTCGACTCAGTTTCCGCCCTAGACCGACCGATAACGGAAGAGCCTGCAGGATGCCCAAACAGGCCGTCCAGCGAGCCGTGAAACGTGAATCGTTAAACGTGAAAGGTTTCGGAAGAAGAGCATTCGGCAGCCATACGTTTCACCTTTTACGGCACTTGAAAGCGCTGCTGGCGGACTGAATCGGTTTCCTGCTAGGGTTCTAAGAAAAGTCCTGCTCCGCCGACTGCTCTCCTACACGAACCGCTGAGGAGTCCCATGCCACATTCACGCCGAACCACCCCATTAGACTCAGCCAGTCCAGCGCCGCTCATCGCGGAACAGCAGCGTCTTGAGGAAGACGCCCGCCGGCAGGAACATTGGAAACGCTGGGGGCCCTATCTCAGCGAACGGGCCTGGGGGACCGTCCGCGAAGACTACAGCCCGCACGGAACCGCCTGGGAATCGTTTCCTCACGACCATGCTCGTTCGCGCGCCTATCGCTGGAATGAGGACGGACTGGCCGGCATTTCCGATCGTCATCAATATATCTGCTTCGCCATCGCCCTCTGGAACGGACGAGATCCTATTCTGAAAGAACGGATCTTCGGCCTCACGGGCAACGAAGGGAATCACGGTGAAGACGTCAAAGACTATTACTTCTACCTCGATTCGACCCCGACCCACTCCTACATGAAGTACCTCTACAAGTACCCGCAGGCGGAGTTCCCCTATGCGAAGCTCGTCGAGGAGAGTCGTCGACGGGGCCGGCGGGACTTGGAATACGAACTGATCGACACCGGCGTCTTCGACGAGAATCGCTACTTCGATGTCATCGTGGAATATGCCAAGGCCTCACCCGAGGATCTGCTGATCCGCATTCACGTCGTCAACCATGGGCCCGATCCTGCTGAGTTGACACTCCTCCCGACACTCTGGTTTCGGAACACCTGGTCCTGGGGGCTCGACGCGCGCCGGCCGCGAATGCGTGAAGGAGACGCCGCCAAGGGCATGAGCGTCATCGAGCTGGACCACGAGTACTACGGCCGACGACGCCTCTGGTGTGAGCGACAGCCGCCATTGCTGTTCACAGAGAACGAGACAAACACCAGTCGGCTCTATGGCGATGCGGAGGGAGGCCGGTATGTGAAAGACAGCTTTCATGACTACGTGGTACAGGGCGACAAAGGGGCGGTGAATCCCCACAAGATCGGGTCGAAAGCCGCCGCCCACTACACCCTCTCATTGGCCCCTGGCGCATCGGACACCATCCATCTTCGCTTAACGAACGAAGATAGCGAGAAGGGTCTCACGTTCGAGGCGTTCGACGCCACGTTCATGCAGCGGATTCAGGAGGCCAACGAGTTCTACAACGCACTCGCGCCGCCCGATCTCTCCGAAGACGCACGCCGTGTCCAGCGGCAAGCGTTTGCCGGCCTCCTCTGGAGCAAGCAGTTCTACCATTACGACGTCAATCGGTGGCTGAAGGGCGACCCGACTTGGTCCGAACCGCCCAGAGAACGGCTCCATGGACGCAACTCGGATTGGACCCATCTTTACAACGCCGACGTCATCTCCATGCCGGACAAGTGGGAGTATCCCTGGTATGCCGCATGGGATCTCGCATTTCACTGCATTCCGCTGGCGTTGGTGGATGCGACCTTTGCCAAGGAGCAGCTGATCCTGATGCTCCGTGAGTGGTACATGCACCCGAACGGCCAGATTCCCGCCTACGAATGGGCGTTTGGAGATGTGAATCCTCCCGTGCATGCGTGGGCGGCCTGGCGCATCTACAAGATCGACAAGAAACGGAAGGGTGTAGGCGATCGCGTCTTCTTGGAGCGCGTGTTTCACAAATTGCTCTTGAATTTCACCTGGTGGGTGAATCGGAAAGACACCGAAGGGAAAAATATCTTCCAGGGCGGATTCCTGGGCCTCGATAACATCGGGGTCTTCGACCGCAGCGCGCCGTTGCCGACCGGCGGGCATATCGAACAATCGGATGCGACGAGTTGGATGGGCATGTATTGCCTCAACATGCTCTCGATCGCGTTGGAACTGGCCCGAGAAAATCGGGCGTACGAGGACGTCGCCAGCAAATTTTTCGAGCACTTCGTCTACATCTGCCGAGCCATGAACAACATCGGTGGGGAGAAAATCGAACTGTGGAACAAAGAAGACGGATTTTTCTACGACGTCCTGCATCTTCCTGACGGGCAGACGCTTCCCTTGAAGGTCCGGTCACTGGTCGGGTTGATCCCGCTCTTTGCCGTGGAGACGTTAGATTCTGAACTGATCGATAGCCTTCCCCGGTTTAAACACCGCATGCAGTGGTTCATTGAAAACCGGCCCGACTTCAGCGCGCACGTGGAAACCCAATCACATGACGGCGAGGTCCGGCGCTTCCTATCGCTAGTGAGCCGCGACCGGCTGAAATCCGTGTTGCGTTATATGTTGGACGAAGGGGAATTCCTGTCTCCCTTCGGCATCCGCGCCCTCTCGCGCTACCACAAGGATCACCCCTACGTCCTATCGGCAATGGGCATGGACTATCGAGTGGACTATGAGCCGGCCGAATCGAGCACGGGAAATTTTGGCGGGAACTCCAACTGGCGTGGCCCAATTTGGTTTCCCGTCAACTATCTGCTGATCGAATCGCTCCAGAAATTCCATTACTTCCTTGGCGACGACTATAAAATCGAATGTCCGACCGGCTCTGGTCGGACCATCCCCTTGAACGAAGTCGCTGCGGAATTATCACGGCGGCTCACCCGCATCTTTCTCCGCGACCAAGCCGGGCGACGCCCCGTCTTCGGAGACACCGCCAAGTTCCAGGAAGATCCCCTCTGGCGAGACGCGGTTCCCTTCTACGAATACTTCCATGGAGACAACGGCTCCGGCATCGGCGCCAGTCACCAAACGGGATGGACAGGATTGGTGGCGAAACTGATTCAGCAGTCAGGGGAATAGGGGGAGCCTATGGCAAATGGCTGATAGCGTATAGCAAGAAACTCTTGCCATCGGCCATACGCCATACGCTCTTGATGAGAAAAACGCCATGAAGGTTGACGCAACCACATGCCAAGACTTCGAGCAGGCACTGGGCCTTGAGTGGCTAGAAACCAACGGCCGCGGCGGATTTGCGTCTGGCACGGTCGCGGGCGCGAATACCAGGCGCTACCATGCGTTGCTGCTGACGGCGCGCAAGCCGCCAAGTGAACGGTTTGCCCTCGTGAATCACCTCGAAGAATGGATCGATATCGAAGGCCAATCCTATCCTCTCTCGACCAATCTCTACCCCAATGCCATTCACCCGGAAGGGTACAAACAATGCACGGTCTTCACGACAGACCCCTGGCCGACCTGGACTTATGACTGCCAAGGCACGGTCGTGCAACGAGAAGTCTTCTGCGTGCGCGACCGCGACCTAGTGGTCATCCGATGGACGTTCGCCAGAAAGACCAAGAAGGCGATCACGTTGCGCGTGCGACCGATGGTGAGCGGGCGCGACTATCACGCAACCCATCATATAAACGACAGTCTGGCCACCACCGCCACGGTGGTAGATGGACTCGTGGCCTGGCGCCCCTACGGCGAGTTGTCATCGGTACAGGCGTTCCAGACCGGCAGGTATCGCCATGACCCGACGTGGTTTCGCACCGTCCAATTCCCGACTGAACAGGAACGAGGACTCGATTTCGAAGAAGATTGGTGGTCGCCCGGCGAGTTCACCTACCAGCTCGATCAGGGAGTCGTTGCGACTTTGGTCCTCACCACCGAGTCAATCGACTCGGTGGATGTCGCGGCTTTGGCCCAGAGTGAACGGAAGAGACGAACGGATCTTCGAGCTGCGGCCCCAACCACTGATCCATTAGCTGGCGAACTCTGGTGCGCTGTGGAGGCCTATCTCGCTGCGCGAGGCAGCCGACAGACCGTCATTGCCGGCTACCCCTGGTTCATCGACTGGGGACGCGACACCTTCATCTCTCTGCCGGGGCTCTGCCTGGTGACAGGCCGGTGGGAAACCGCCTGGCAAACGATCGAATCGTTCGCCGCGCATATCTCGCAGGGCATGGTCCCGAACCGCTTCCCAGACATCGGCGAGCAGCCGGAGTACAACACGATTGACGCCTCACTCTGGTTTGTCCACGCAATTGAACGGTATTGGGCCTATACCAAGGACGAAGCGCGCGTCCGTGCAGTAGCTTGGCCTGCGGTAAAACACATCATCGACGGCTATCGACAAGGCACGCGCTATCACATTCATAAGGATGAAGACGGGCTCATTGCCGGGGGCGTGCCCGGCGTGCAACTCACGTGGATGGATGCGAAAATCGGCAATTGGGTCGTCACGCCGCGTCATGGAAAGCCAGTCGAGATTCAAGCGCTGTGGGCAAGAGCCTTGGAAATCGGAGCACATCTTGCCACGGAATTCGGCGAGCCGTCCTATGCGGTGCGTTGTCGAGAAGATCGCACGCAGGCCGTGGCATCTTTCCGCGCGAAGTTCTGGAACGAAGCAGGCGGCTTTCTCTACGACGTGATCGACGGACCGGAGGGCAACGATGCATCGATTCGCCCCAACCAAATCTACGCCATCGCCCTCTGCAACGACCTCGTGACCAATGAACAGGCCCGGAAGATTCTCCGGATCGTGGAGGACCAACTGCTCACACCGGTGGGACTACGGACACTCTCGCCAAAGGACAGCCGCTACCGCCCACGGTACATAGGCGGGGTGGTGGAGCGAGACGGAGCCTATCATCAAGGGACAGTCTGGCCGTTTCTATTGGGGCCGTTTGTCACGGCCTGGCTAAAGGTCAACGGCAACAGCTCGGCGAAGAGAGCAGAGGCGCGGGCGTTTCTCCACGGGCTGGAGGCCCATCTCCATGACGCCTGTCTCGGCCAGGTCTCGGAGATTTTTGACGCGGAAGCGCCGCACCACGCAAGGGGTTGCTTTGCGCAGGCCTGGTCGGTTGCAGAACCGCTCCGCGCCTTGATCGAAGACCTCGGCATCGCAGCCAGTACCCAGCCAGCCCTATCGAAATAGCCCTGACGGCCCGCAACAGTCTGGCGAAGCCGGACCGTGAATCCTTCAGAGCGTCCGGGGTATTCTCTTTCGCCGAATACCCCGTAGCTTGCTGCGGGGATGAAGGCGAGGAGAACCCTCCATAGCCTTGGCGAAGGAGGGTAGCGGCTTCGGAGAATTTCGCAGGATTCCCCGCAGCTTGCTGCAGGGAGCTTCATACCCCGATCGTGTCGATCACCTGCATGTCTTCAGCGGTGAGGGTGAGCTGTTCCGCTTGAAGATCCTCTTTCATATGTTGTGGGTTCGTGGTACCGGTCAACGGGAGCATCCCGACCTGCATCGCATACCGAAAGACGACTTGTGCGAGCCCGGCCCCTAACCGTTGGGCAATGGCCCGAATGGCTGGATCGGCAAAGATTCCTTGATTCGCGGTCAACAGCGAAAAGCCTTGATAGATGATGCCATGGGCCCGGCAGATCTCTCGCACCTCTTTGTCCCATCCCAATGCGGCATAACAGCGGTTTTGCACCATCATGGGTTTCACCGCTGCCTGGGCACAGAGCTGGGTGAGTTGCTCGGCCGTGACATTGCTGATGCCGATCATTTTCGCTTTCCCTGACTGATAGAACCCTTCGATGGCGGCCCACACCTCCCGATCCGCATCTCCCAATCCCTGCCGCTGATAGGGCCCATGCAAGACATAGGAGTCCAGATAGTCGGTATGCAGGTGGGCCAACGAACTGTTGAAGGACTGTGTCACTTGGGCGGTGAGAGTCGCCGAGGCATCGTAGGGAGTGCGATGGTCCTGGCCATTCGTCGGCGTAAACTTGGTTTGAAGAAAGAGGCGATCTCGCGTGATCCCTTGCTGCGCGAGGGCCAGCAGGGCCTCCCCCACCAGCGCTTCCTGGTAATGGATCAGTTGGTTGGCCGTGTCGATGGCTCTGAAGCCTGCCACCACGGCTAACTGCACCAATTGCGTCGTGGCCTCTTTTTTCCACGCCGTGCCATACATGAACGAAGGAACCGGCACATTGTTATAGGCGGTCAAGGGCATGTTGTGTTCTCCAAGATGAGCAGGATGCCGAAAAAGCCGGCAGGTCCAGAGACCGTGGCACGTGAAGCGCGAGACGTTCGAGAAAGGCGCGATCCGAAATTCAAAGTTCAACAAACCTCGAACTTCGGACCTCGAACCCTCGCCCGTCGTGCCAGAATAGTGTTCCCGCAGACTGCGGGGGGCACGCTGCAAGCCGTCACAAAGAGGCTGGGCGACTGGCCCGGATGAGATCCGACACAGGGTAGCCCAGCTGTTGGGCTCGCTCTACCAAACGCCGATACGTGATCTCATCCAGCTGAGGGGTTCGTGACAGAATCCAGAGGAATCGACGATCTGGAGTACCCACCATCGCGGTCCGGTATTCCTGATCGAGATCGAGAACCCAATAGTTCCCCTCGCGGGATGAGCCAAACAGCTGCGCGAACCAGTTGTCGAATACCACTGTGAGTCGCGTGTTCGTCTTGGTATCGACCACCGTCGCCACTCCCTCTGCCTGCTCAAGCCCGCCAGTATCCGTCACGCACTCATTGTGCACGCCGATTGCCCCATCAGGACGGCTGGAATACGTCGCCTTGGAGTCCACACAGTGACGCTGGAACCACATCGGGAGCCGCGCAATTTCATACCACGTGCCGACATAGCGCGAAAGATCCACCGACACGACCGTCGGTAGCTCAGCTCTCGAATCCACTCCCGCGCAGGCCCCCAGCGTGAAGCACAAGCCCGTGAGCGCGAGACGGGCGCTCACAGAACCTGCGCGGTTGGCGCCATGTCGTATGAGCGATTTTCTCATCGTTATCAGCATCTGATTCTCCCTCGCAGCAGGCCGCGGCCCCCAAGGCGTCCCAAGAGCAACGCTACTTCCGAACGGCGATCCCATGGGTATCCGCCGTTTCTAATCCATCTTTCATATTCGTGATGACCGCTGACTGCTTAAGAAGACAAGGTTGGCCTCTGCTCGCCAGATCGTGAATGGTCATGTTGGGCTCTTCAACCAGACCTGACAGATGCGAATACGGTCGCATGCTGACATGCACTGACCTTCGCACCCATAGGAAAGGATACAGAGCAAGAGGATTCAGACGAGAGATCAATGGCCCAACCTTCTCGGATGAGATCCACTTTGCCAATAGGCTGGCCGGGAGCAAGTTGGAAATACTGGACAAGAATATCGTGCCCTCAGTCAGGTTAGGAGCGGTAGCTTGCGACTGGGTGGCGGAAAAGAAGAAGAGCGCGAGAAGAAGCGGAACACTGACGGCCCGCACCGGATCGTTTCAGAATTTGAGCGATCCGGCAATGTGGGAGGCAGCCATTCACACCGTCGCCCAGACACATTACAGCAAGTCTGACTGCCTGGACATCGAGCCGACCTCGACGCGGTGCATCGCCACCGCGTTTGCGAGGTCGAGCGCCCCTTGCATGATCGTGGCGCGAAGAAAGAATACCGCATTGGATTCTGACTTTCGTCTCCGAGATTGTAGCAGAAACGTGCATGAATAATGCGGGTTAAGGCCCGGTTTGAGATGACGTACGGTTGGCGGTGCTCTGCAAATCCATCTCGAACAGGACCGCACTGGCGGGTTCCTTGGGATCGAGCCGGATCGGCATCCGATCGACAACCAGCTTGATTAAGGGCACCGCAATGATATGCGGAGCCTTGTCCGATGGATTGGAATAGAGCCCGAGCCGGACATTCTTCGGCCGCTGGCTGGGCGTCAACTGAGACTTGAGGTCTGCCTCCACGAATCCCACCAGCAGACCGCTGCCGTCGGCGAGCTTATGGATCTCATAGGCATTGGAGGTAGGCGGCATCTGTTCCAACGGGAGATCCGGACTCCGCGTGATCAAGGCCATTCCCAGGAGCTTTGAGGGAATAAAGCCAAAGCTCCCCGTTGGCGCGATCGAGAAGCGGATCACCGAGGTGGAGGCACTGAGTGCGACGACCCCGTTCTTGGCCCGTAATTGACGCCGCAGCTCCGCTTCGCTTCCGGGCGTCTCGATGTAGACCACCGCCGGTGCAGCTTTTTGCACGGGCAACACCTCTGTCTTGCCTCCTTGTGCCGCCACGAGCGAGGCCGGAACGAGGCTCAGGAGGGTCAGGACTAGCAGCGTACCGGCGATGAGGTAATGGGCGGACAGGGTTCGAGTTTTTCGTGCGACGATGTCAAACATGGGTGCGAGTCCTCCTGGTGCGGAAAAAAAGAACGAGTCCCTAACCCGCATTATTCATGAACACTT
>JANYEF010000155.1 GCA_025363325.1 Nitrospira sp.
CAGCCAGGCGGCGCCGGCATAGGCGGTCAGGTTCTGATCAGGGAAGATTCCTTTCCACCAACTCAAATCTTCTATGGCCTGAAATCGAGACGTCAGCAACGTGTCCGCATACGTTTGCTTAGATCCACTCTTATCGAGGGGAGCGTCTCGCTCATATTGGATGTGCCAGCCAAATCGATCCACTAGGCCTGTTACTGCGAAGGTGCCATCCCATTCACTCAGTTCGATCCATCCTTTTGTTCGATCTGAGAAGAAATTTTGATCGGTGTAGAAGGTCAGGTACTGCTTGTAGAGGTCAGTTTCGAGGTGAAGCATGTGCCGGAGACCGACCAAGCCCGTATTATCAGGGCGTGCGGCAAACGTCGGATTCGACAAAAAGGCCGCGCTCAGAAAGTATCCTCCGAATAATGTCTCTTCGGTTTCCCGTGCCGCCGCGTCGTCCGGCTGCTCCATCGACGGCAACGAACGACCGTACTTTTCCAACGCAAGGGACAAGGAAGGTGAGGCCAGAAGCCCAATAATACTGAGGACCAGGAGGCCAACTGCACCGGCGAGGATGGGAATCTGTCGCTGTTTCAAACGCTTCTCGCTCCCTGTTCGGGTAACAAGTCAACTTGAGTATACGGCGAAGCAAAACTGTGTGTGACGGACGATGAGAAACGTCATGGAGTACTCCATAATCCCTGTCCCTGAGGACCGGGCCGGAGCCATCATCACGCTCCTTGGATTAGGCCACGAGAGGAGCGTCTACGCAGGGATACCGGTAGAATGCGCCAAGGGCATGGGATTCAAGCCAACTATATCGGATTGAGTACTGCCATCCGCATCCATGTATATCATCCCATGCCGATATGATTACCTAGTATCTGTACGTTGTGGCGTAGCAATGTTCAAACACAACACGCTGGAGCCACTACCCCAATGATCAAGATGCGTCAACTGGAAGTATCGACCATGTGCCTCAAGATCGACAGAGCAACCTTTATTGAGCACAGGCGTGAAAAATCTCATCGCAGTGATTGTTTGCATCAACCGATCGGGGCACCGGTCTATACTCTACCCCCACCACGCGATCATCTCCCATGAGGAGGTGCGCCCAACACCCGTGATGCACTCCTGACCTACTGCCCTTGGATAAGGAAGATGATTCCTCAAACATGGGGGCTTCTTTGTAGTATGTCAGTACTGTCCCCTCAGCCGTCTTTGTTTCCCGAAGAGGGTTCCCCGCACAAGAGATGAGTTCTTGTTTGCTTTTCCCAAGCAAGACTTTCCCAATGGGATTCGGTTCAATTGGCTGAAACGCGGCACAGCCGATGAGCCCAACAAAACCAACCATGAGGAGGAACTCTAAGATAAGGTACCGTGTGCCGGAACCCAACAAAAGCATTCTCATATTGAGATCCTCAAGTGCCTTCAAATGGCCCAGGCCCCTCGGTGGCCCAGGCTACAACTCCTGTTTAGGAACCACGACTGCTCGCCTTGCTCGAGTCTCCGTGAGTCTTTGCTGCGGACGTACTGTACTTTCAAGTCAATCCAACCACGCTCCCCGTAGTAAGCTGCGGGGTATTTGGCGAGGGGGAATAATCCGGGCGAGCTTGTGTAAGATCCTGAGCGGTGGACTCGCGGGGAGGGATCGACGGCACGAAATCGCCCGGCAGAGGCTCAGAAGTCGAGTCCTACCTTAGAATTAGAGTCACGAAGATGTTTGCGAACCCGCACTTGCTCCTGGTGCTTGCGCAATAACTGCCGTCGAATGACGTCGCGATCTTCGGCCACGATGCGCACCAATCGATCGACATCTTCCGCATGCTCGCGGACCAAGTCGGACAACTTTGCCATTTGGCTTTCAAGATGTTCTAACCGCCAGAGCGACTCTTTACTGCCGCCGACTGCCGGCTTCTGTACCAACTTCTGGACTGGCTTCTGCTTCACAAGCGACGTGACGAGTACATCCCGCTTCATGCTCACTCCTTCTGATCGAATACTCACGAATATTTTCACGCTGTCTTTCGTAGTATCGTCTCAGATCCTCGCGATGTCAACGAGTCTGCTTTCTTTCTATTTCCTCAGCGTCCTGCTACAATTCGCTGCAATGCAGAACATGTTCACCATGGTGTTGGCGGGCGGGAAGGGCGAACGTCTCCATCCCCTGACCGAACATCGGGCCAAGCCAGCTGTTCCATTTGGCGGAAAATATCGTATCATCGATTTTACGCTCAGCAATTGCCTCAACTCCGGACTGCGAAAAGTCGCCGTCCTCATCCAATATAAATCCCACTCGCTCGACCGTCACATCCGCACGGGCTGGAACATCCTCAACGCTGAGCTCGGCGAATTCATCGCCTCGATTCCACCTCAGCAGCGGATCAGCGAAGAATGGTACCAAGGTACCGCCGACGCGGTCTATCAAAACCTCTTCCTGCTCGACAACGAACAACCGGACTATGTGCTCATCCTCGCCGGCGACCATATCTACAAGATGAACTATATGGAGATGTTCCATTGGCTGCTTGCCAAAGGCGCCGATGCCGTGGTCGGCGCAATCGATATTCCGATCGAAGAAGCCCATCGGTTCGGCGTGATCGGCGTGGATGAGGATTTCCGGATTACGAACTTTGAAGAGAAGCCGGCTCACCCGCCCTCGATCCCCAACGATCCGGCCCATGCCTTTGCCTCGATGGGCATCTACCTCTTTCGCACCAAGGTTCTCCGCGAGCACTTGATTGCCGACGCCCAGGAGGGCGGGAGTCACGACTTCGGAAAAAATATCATTCCGCGGATGATTCGCGATCAACGTGTCTACGCCTACAAATTTGTCGACGCGAACAATAAAGATGTGAAGTATTGGCGGGACATCGGCACCTTGGACGCATACTGGGAAGCGAACCTGGACCTCGTCGCGGTGGATCCCCTCTTCAATCTTTACGACCAGCACTGGCCGATTCGAACCTATCAAGGGCAATTCCCACCGGCCAAATTCGTCTTCGCGCAAGATTATCAGGGTGGCAGGATGGGCGTGGCTCTGGATTCCATCGTCTGCGGCGGCTGCATCTTCTCCGGTGGCCGGGTGCAAAACTCAGTGCTTTCGCCGAACGTCCGTGTGCAGGACAATGCGGACGTGCGCGAATCGGTTGTCATGGAAAATGTCGTCATCGGCGCACAGAGTCGGATTAGACGGGCCATCATCGACAAGGATGTCATCATCCCGCCCAACTCGGAAATCGGGTACGACCGAGAGGCCGACGCCCAGCGATTTACCGTCACCGAATCCGGCTTGGTCGTGATTTCAAAGGGAAAGAAACTGCATGCCTCCCTCGATTCATCCGGTTGATCTGATTATCGCCCTTCGCGAAAAGCACTTGACCCCTGCCATCGTGTTCCTCACGTCGCGCCGTGCGTGCGATGAAGCGATGCAGGCCTTCGATCATAGCCACATCCTCCTTCCGCCGCCTCGTCAACAGGCGATCGCCACCGTGCTGGACAAGGTGATCGCCCAATATCCCAGCATCGCCGAGCACCCGCTCATTCCGACGGTGCAGCGCATCGGCGTGGCTGCGCATCACGCAGGCCATCTGCCCTCGTGGAAAATTGCGGTTGAGGAACTGATGCGTCATGGCTGCCTCGATGCCGTCTTCGCCACGACCACACTGGCCGCCGGAGTCGATTTTCCCGCGCGCACCGTCATCATCACGCAGTCCAGCATTCGCAAGTCACGCGACTTCATGGACTTGACGATCGGCGAGGTGCAGCAGATTGCCGGCCGCGCAGGACGCCGCGGAAAAGATCTCGTGGGCTTCGCCATCGTCACCCCCTCCCCCTACATCGATCTGAACGTGCTGACTAAAGGCTTCACCGGCCATCCGGAAGCGATCAACAGCCAATTCGTCATCAGCTATCCGATGGTCCTGAATCTCTTGAAGGCGCATCCCCTGGATCAAATCCAACCGATTCTCGCCAAAAGCTTTGCGCAATTTCAGCTCAACCAGCGCGCGGAAGTCTTGGAACGCAAGCTGGACGATCTGCGCGATCAGATGGAACCGTTCGGGCCGCGCGTCTGCACCGACTGGATCACCGAATGGCAGACCTTCGACCAGGTCCGCCGGCAGAAATCGCACCGCGCCCCCGTCAGGAGGCATGAACCACCAGAACTCGCCGCACGCTTTCACTTTCTCACCCCCGGCCGTGTCGTGGGCTTCGGCCGTAGCCGAGGCGTAGTCCTGCGGCAATATCGCAGCAAGGGACAGAAGAGTCCGATGATCACGGCACTGCGTCTAGGCGGAGGCATTACCGAATCTCCCGCCTCCACGGTGACCGAAGTGTCCGACCGTGTCCTCGACTGCGTGGACACGCCGATCTATCCCTGGTGCACACCGGAGAGCGTGGAAGAGTTACTCCGTCACCTGGAAGAGTTGCCGGGTAGGTTGCCGGAGCTTCCCATCCTGATTCCGAAGGACAATGAAACGATTCCGGACGCCATCGTGCAAACTCTGGGCGACTTTGCCTGTCCGACCTGTCCTTCGCGTTCCGCCTGTCAGAGAGACTATCCCCTCGCCTCAAAACTTCGGCAGGAACAACATCGACACGTCAAATCGATCCAGGCCCTGAGGACGAGTCTCTGGCACCGTTTCCAGGAGAAGATCGACGTCCTCCAACAGTTTGGGTATCTCACACCGGCGGCCCGTTTGACCGATAACGGCGAATGGGCCAGGCTTATCCGCATCGACCACTCGCTGCTCATCACGGAATTGCTTCGGGCCGATGCGTTCAACGGAGCCGATCCAGCGATGTTGGCTGCCGTCATGTCGAGCATCGCGCATGACGACGATCGCCCCGGCGCCTTCCCTCGCGTCAGTTCCGGGTTGGGCTCATTGCTCGGGCAGGTCCGAAAGCTGGCTGTGTCGCTCTCGCCGCATGAAGATCCCCCGCTCTTGCGGGCCGACATTGCCGCAGTGACAGAGCGATGGATCGGCGATCCCTCACTCACCTGGATCGGCCTCTGTAAAAGCACCACAATGGCTGAGGGGGATATCTATCGACTCTTGGCCCGAACTTTGGAATTCCTCTCACAACTGCGCACGCTCAAGGGGACACACCCCGGGTTGGCAGACAGCGCCTCACGGGCCATCGCCGCCCTACGCCGGGGCGTGCTGGAAGAACTACCGTGAACAGTGAAGGGGGATGCGTGATGAGGAGAACGGTTTTGTTGAAGAGTTGTTCCACGCCGATCACCCATCACTCGTCACTCATCACTTGAGGATTATGACCACCGAAGAGATTGAACAACTTCTGGCTCAACAACCGATCGCACTCCTGCACCGTCTTGCACGCGGGCGTGTTCAGCGACATTTCCGCGCAGGCAAACGCCGCTTGATCGAAGTCTTACTGCGCCACTCGGCCGAAAATCGCGCGGGCTTTGAGTCCGACCTCCTGACCTTGATCGGCGAGCAACAGGCTCGCCCCGCACCACCCCCTCCTCAAGCCCCTGCCGCACGGAAGCCGAAGCCCTCGGCACCGCCGCGCCGCACCGCGCACAGGCCGGTTGAGCCGGAGTCCCATGAGCCAGGCGTCACCCTTTCCAGCTGGTTGGATGGACTGGGGGTGCCGCCGCCGCAGACCTTTGTTCCGGATGCCTGGCAAGAAGACGCCATCGCCAAGCTGAGAGAGAGTGACGTGGTCGTGAGCGTCCCGACGGGAAGTGGAAAGACCTATGTCGCGGTCGAAGCGGCCCGTCGCGCCATCGCGGAGAATCGGACCGTCATCTATACGTCGCCTCTCAAGGCACTCTCGAATACCAAGTATACGGAGTTTTCAAAAATATTCGGTGCCGACCAGGTCGGCATTCTGACCGGTGATCGGCGCGACAATGGTCAAGCGCCCCTTCTGATTATGACGACGGAAATCTTGCGGAATCTGCTCTATGACGCCGGAGGCGGCGAAATCGATGTGCGCCTGGATACGTTAGGCCTGGTGATTCTGGACGAGTCGCAATATATCGCGGATCCGGAGCGGGGTGTCGTCTGGGAAGAAACGATTATCTTCTGCCCGAGCCAAGCAAAACTGCTCTTACTCTCCGCCTCAATCGGCAACCCGCACGACATTGCCGAGTGGCTCACCACAATCAGACCGACTCCCTGCCACCTGATCCGCCACAGCACGCGCACCGTGCCGCTTCGCGCTGGCTACTTACACCCGAACGGCAAGCTCACGCCGTTCTTCCGCACCGTCGGCATTCCTCACGGCCATCCGAGCCACCTCCATCCAGAAGCCAAACGGCTCTTTGCCCAATACGAAGACGAAACCCTGCCGTCAGGACGCCGCCGGTAAACTCAGTACGCTCACTTGACACTAAAATGTAAAGTTGAGACCAGCTGTGAAGCCGTGGCGGAGAGACTGGAATTGGGTCAAAGGAAACTCTTGAGAACTGCCCACGCTATGGAACGTCACATTCCCGTCGTGCATACGATTCCACCACACGCGATATCCTACATTTAGTCCCACGTTCTTCGTAAACATGAACTTGGCGCCGACGTCAGCATCCGCTCCAATACCGATGCCTACCATTGAAATGCTCGGATTTTGCTGCAGGTCCGTTCTCAGATGATGAACATCCTTGTTCTCTACGATGCTGACCGGAAGCAGCGCCACGCTCCACAACAGACTGAATTGCCTGGTCAGACGGTACTCGACCTTTCCACCCAGACGAATTGAGTACCAATTCGTCGTGTTGGTGATAACAGTGGTACTACTTGGAGCAGAGCTAGGACAAAGGGCCTGTGTGCCAACCTTGGAGGGATCCAAATCCGTATTAGCTCCAGCGGAGGTACAAGATACTTGCCCAAGACCAACTGCCGAATATTGGGTATGCCAGAACTGGACGCCACCAAACACATCCAGCCATCCTCGGTGATTGGCAAAGTTTTTGACTCGCCCACCGACATCCGCGTTGAGATACAGCATCCCGTCGCCGTTCAGATTGCTATTCGTTCGTGAGGAGGGGTTTCCACCGTCAGCCGCTAGATAATCGTCGTCCGTGAGGCGTCCTCCACCAATGCCAGCCACACCGAAATTGAGCCGCCCAAACAATCGCGGCCTGAACCAGTACGTGCCGGCAATATCAAAGACGTTCGTTCCGACATCCTTATAGGTAAGCTTGGAGGTAGGATTCCCCAGCAACGGCGAGGATAACGACGCATTGTGCGCCCAGTGCGTATTTCCTGTGCTG
>JANYEF010000182.1 GCA_025363325.1 Nitrospira sp.
GATGGCGCGCTCGCTATGCAGCACGCTTGACAGCATGGCTACGCCTTGTTCGGTGAACGCATAGGGCCGGTACTGTCTTCCACCTCTGCTTTTTGAGGTCACAATTTGTGACCTCAAAGTGGTCGTTTCCTCGCTTGTAAGCTGGAACATAAAATCAGCTGGGAAGCGGGTGGCGTTTCTCTTCAGAGCTTGGTTGAGCACTTTCGTAGGCACTCCGTACAATTTGGCCAGATCTGTATCCAGCATCACTCGATGTCCACGGATAAGGAGAATGTTTCGCTCAACGTGTTCTCTCACGGATAGGAAGATACGTTTTTGTGCGACAGAGAAATATCGTTTCTGATTCAGAAAAGCAACAGACAGAGCGATGAAATGGAAGTATTTACGAGGAATTGCGCAGGGGAATTGCTATGAACGGAGCGTGGTAAGTAATGCGTTAGCGAGTCGGAATCGTTCGCTTGGGAACCGTAGGGTTACGGTCGAGTCAGCGGGGTGCTTACTGTGATCGCCCCTGCGAGATCCCCTTCGTGATGTCCTTCCTTGGGATAGCCGGAGATATCGAGGTCGCCTTTGGGCTCACCGTGGCAGGTCAAACAGGCGGTGACGTAATAGAGTGGCATCACGACACGCAGTGTCTTGCCGCGATCGGTGAGTTCGCTGACATACGCATCGGCTCGCGGGCGTCCGGACAGCCACTTCAGCACTGAGGCTTCATAGTCGTCCGGCTCATTCTCGGGATTGCGTGGTTGCAAGGTGGTTTGCTTCAGTCGGACATGCGATTGCTTGGAAAAACGTGCGGCAGCCTTGCTGCCATAGGTGGCCGGGATAAAGTTCTTGTACCCAAGCCCCAGTTGATTGATCACACCCTGGGCATCACGGATTACTTCCTTACTGGCGAGCACGAAGGGCGGCAACAATTCTTTGGCCAGGGGAGGCACCATGATAGATGCAGGCGTGTTTTGAAGCTTGGAGAGATCAAGGCCGGTCTGTTTGCGAAATTCCTGAACGAGTTGCTGTTCAAACACCTCGGGCGTAAATCCCTTGTCTCCCTTATGTTGATCGTCAATCAACAGTTGATTTTGCTCAATGACCGATCGTCCGGCCTTGAGCAAATTGGCCAATAACCGAGCGGTCTCTTCCGCCTCTGCACGCTCAACAGCCCAACCCGATGGCGGCATGACGAACTGGACGGTGACGAACGTGACGAGCACGGCGGTCAAGGCGATCCAACCCTTCTTCATGCAGCCTCCTTGTCTTTCCCCTCAGGGAGTTGGCTCTACTCTACACGTGTCTTGATCGATTTGTACAACCAACTTCTCCACGCCGAACGTCAGGAGTCTCCGATCCTTTCGCCCTGCATCACCATAAATTGAAGGGCTGGCTTCACTCCCAGAATGACGTCGATAACAGGATCGGTGCCGGCATCGGCAGACTCAAGCGCAGCCGGTAAGGACTCGCACAACACCGGCCGGTTTGTTGTTAAATTCGACTCGGTACCGCCCGGCCTTCTTCGAGGTCTTGTAGGTCAGCCCAGTTGGTGCGGTCGGTTCGGGAGGGATCGACTGCGAGGGGAATGCGAGGCCATTGCTTGACCTTGCACCGACACCGCTGATGTCTTGAGTACGACTCCGAAAGCTTTGGCATTGGATACGATCGGAGAGGGACAGTTCGGTCTTTTTCAAAATTCTTCAAGCTCGAATGGCAGGCAGCGAGAAACTCATATTTTGAACGCTAAAACTTCAATGGTTCGCAGGTGGGGCCGATAGGAGAATACTCCCGCAGGATGCTCAAAAAGGCCGCTCAGCAAGGCCGCAGCGAGTGAAGGGCTGAGACGTACCCTTGCGGTACGTTGAGGGTCTGAACGATGCGAGAACGAAGCTGGCGGACTTTTTCAGCATCCTGCCAGGGCTTATCGGGCAGCGCGGATGGCAATCTCCTCAGGTATAAGGTAGCGCCTTGGCCCGAGAATCGCCGTACCCACGCGCACCATGGTCGCGCCTTCGGCAATGGCGATATCCATGTCTTCTGACATCCCCATGGAGAGTGTGTCGAGTTCGTATCCATCCCGCTTGAGCCGATCAAACAGTTCCCGCAGCATGTGGAACTGGCTGCGCTGCAAGGCGGTGGCAGTCGTGAGCTCAGGGACGGCCATCAATCCGCGGAATTTCAGGCGGGGCAGGCGAACGACATGCGCTGCCAGATGAGCCACCTCTTCAGGTGCCACACCGCTTTTACTCGCTTCCCCGCTCACATTCACTTGAAGACAGATTTGCAACGGCGGCAGTGATTCGGGCCGGTCTTTCGCCAAGCGATCGGCAATTTTTACCCTGTCCACACTGTGCACCCAGGAAAAATTCTCTGCGATGCGTTTCGTCTTATTGCTTTGTATCGGACCGATGAAATGCCATTCAATCGGCAGATCGGCAAGGGCCGGCATTTTTGCCAGCGCTTCCTGCAGATAATTCTCGCCAAAAATAGTTTGTCCGGCGAGCCAGGCTTCCCGCACTCGCTCGGCGGGCTGTGTTTTACTCGCGACTAACAGGGTGATCTCGTCTGGCTGTCGGTCGGCGGATTGCGCAGCCCTGGCAATGCGGTCTTTGACGGCTTGCAAGCTTGAGGCAATTATTATCATGGTGTTCTCGATTGTCCCACGTTCCTGAATTAGCAGGATGCTAAAAAAGTCCGCCAGCGTAAAAGAACGTTATTTGGTTTGTTTGGTCTGTCTCGTTTGTTTGGTTGAAGAAGACCGACTCGATGAACTAAACAAACCAGACAAACCGGGCTTGTCCCAGCCCGTTAGTGGTTTAGCGGTACAGGTGCTCGCGCGTGATGGGCATGGCGTTGCTCAATCCCTTTGTAAACAGGACATGATAGAGGCGCATGTCCCCATAGCGAAAATTGGCGGCACTTCCATTGAGAAACATCCGCCACATGCGAACGAAGGAGGCATCGTACATGGCTTCGACCTTTTTGGCGTGGACCTCGAATCGTGTGCTCCACTCCTCAAGCGTTTTCGCGTAGTGCAGGCGAAGATTTTCGATGTCCGTCGGAACGAGTTTGGCTTCGCACATGGTCCGTACAATTTCGTCAAGCGCGGGAATGTATCCACCGGGGAAGATGTATTTCAATGTCCAGGGATCGCCGGGTATTGGCAGCTCTTGTCCGATGGTGTGGAGCAGCCCTATGCCGTCGCGCTTCAAGAGCGACTGCGCCTTTGCCATAAATGTCGGAATAAATTGCTTTCCCACATGTTCAAACATGCCGACGGATACGAACTTATCGAACTCGCCCTCGATCTTCCGATAATCCTCAAGCACGATCGAAATCTTTTTCGATAGTCCCTCATGCTTCACGAGATCGACCGCATACGCAACCTGCTCCTTCGACAGTGAGCAGCCGACGCCGCGTATGCCATAGTGTTTGGCCGCGTAGATCAGCATCCCGCCCCAGCCGCAGCCGATGTCAACCAGTGTTTCTCCGGCCTTCAACTGAAGTTTCCGGCAAATGTGTTCGTACTTCTGTTGCTGTGCTTGCTCAAGCGTGTCGTTCTCGTGACGGAAGTACGCACAGGAGTACGCCATGCTCTCGTCAAGCCATAGTCTGTAAAAGTCATTCCCGCGATCGTAATGGTGGGCGACGTGTTTTTGAGAACGCGAGAGCGTGTTGAGCGATGTTTGTCGCAGGTGCCGAATGGCGAGTTTCGTTTTCAACCCGAGAGGCAGATTGAGGACCGCGGCGTCTGCCCCGAAGCGAAGGAGTTGTTTGAAATCTCCCTCCACTTGGATATCTCCCGCCATGTACTCTTCGCCGAAGCCCAACGACCCACTTTCGAGTATATGTTCTGCCGCGCGCTTCGTCGCAAAGGTGAGAATGAACTGCGGCTCACTGGAACCGTACGATTTTTTCACGCCATCCCAAAACTGCACCTGAAACGACACATCTCGCGCATGATCGTTCAATTGTTCGAAGAGTTGCTCAAATGTCTTTCGCATGACGGTCCTCTTCTGGGTGATCGTAGGACGTGGCTATTGAAGGAGGCGGCTCGAACATCCTCAAGCCATCCCAATAGCTGCCTGTGATATGCCCTTTCCCCGGTTCTTGTCAAGATGCTCATATGGGGGGAAGCCGACGAAGAGGCCGGTATGCCTGGTTGTCACGCAACTCCAGTCCCTCAACGGAGGGAATATCCCCAAGAATCACTGGCTTGGGATAGGCGTCGGGGCCGAGATCCCATATTCCTGAGTCGGCGTGACCGTAGAGCGCGTCCGTAGCCATATCGCTGATCCCGTAGCTCCCATCGCGCCGCATCTTGAACCACTTGCCCATTTCGAGCCGTACGGTTCGTTGATCCACGCGGGCAATCGTTTCCGAACCAAGGCCAGCATTGTTGGTTGTGGCATGTCCCCGAGATACGCGTCACGGGTGTCGAGAGCGCTCGCCCTCTGTGCCAATATCAGTGGGACACTTCGCCTCTCTTCAATTAGAGTAGCGGGCGGAGAGGAGTACCCCTCATGAA
>JANYEF010000215.1 GCA_025363325.1 Nitrospira sp.
TGTTGTTGGATGGCCGATTCGATCGAAAATGCCTGTGCCATGTCGTCCTCTCCCCCCTGACAAGAACTGGGTGATGAAATCTGTGCGCCTGTCACGCACAACGGTGTGCCTCAATGGACAGTGAGTAATGGTATAAGGCAAGGACCTGTTTAGGGAGACTAGGGGGACCCCTAGTCCTGGAGAGAGACATTACTAGAGCCTGCCCGGTGGCGATCTCCCTGCTTGTCTGATATTGAGAAAAAGCCTAGACTCTGGCTCCTGATCAGCCCTCCAGCCGCGGGTGTCAATTTCCAATGCCGCGGTCTCTGTCATGTCGAGGAGAAGATTCTGTGGCCGCGGCACGAAAGACTCCTGGAAAAACAGCCATTGCCAAGAGCGGCGCCAAGAACAATGGTGCCAAGGCGAGACCTGTCGAGACGCCGCTGCCTCTTTCAGAAAGCGACGCGTCTCAGACGCTACAGAATGACGAGTTCCGTCGGACTCAGCTGGAGCTCGAAGCGGCCCGTGACCGCTATGTGGACCTCTACGATTTTTCCCCGGCCGGCCATCTCACGCTGGATACCCAAGGCAAGATTGTGGAGGCCAATCTGAGGGCCGGAAAATTGCTTGGCATCAACCGGAAGGAGCTGGTCGGACGACCGCTCTCGTGCTTCATTGCACCGAGTGATGAGGGTACGTTTCACCGGCATTGTCAGGATGTCTTGAAGACAGGCACGCGACAAACCTGTGAGGTGCATCTTTGGAAAGAGGCCGGCGCCTCGCGCTGGGTCTATTTCGAGAGTCTCGCGGTTCACGAGGAGCCAGGGCACATCACCCATTGGCGAACGTCGCTTCTGGACGTCAGCGATCGCAAACGGGCCGAGCAGGAGCTGGCGGCCCATCAGGCGCAGCTTGAGGGGATCATCGCGTCGGCGATGGATGCCATCATCACTGTGGATGAGGGGGAGCGCGTGGTGGTCTTCAACCGAGCTGCAGAATCCATGTTTCTCTGCCAAGCCGCCGACGTGATCGGACAACCATTCGACCGGTTCATCCCTAAACGGTTCAGACAGGCGCACCACGGTCATATGAGCGACTTCGCCCTGACACAAATGACGTCCCGTTCGATGGGACGACCCGGCACGTTGTTCGGCCTGCGAGCCAATGGAGAGGAATTTCCCGTCGAGGCCTCCATCTCTCATGTCCGTGTCAACGACAAGAACCTCTTGACTGTCATTCTGCGCGATGTCACCGAACGGAAGCGGGCGGAGCAAGGGCAACACCGGCTCATCGAGGACCTGACCCAGTCGCAACAACACTTTCAATCCCTCTTCAACTGGACTCCCTCCGCTGTCGGGATCAGTACACTGGCGGAAGGCCGGTTTTGTGATGTGAATGAGGGGTTTAGCCGGCTGACCGGGTACGCGCGAGAGGAAGTGATTGGTCGTACGACCTTAGAATTGGGGCTGTGGGCCGATCCATCGGAACGCGCGACCGTGCTCCGGGAGATTCGGGAACAGGGTTACCTGCACAATCGGGAAGGGCTGCTCCGGACCAAGTCCGGAGAGATCCGCTCTCTCATGGTCTCCGTCGATTCGATCCAACTTGGGTCCACTCCCTGCCTGATCTATTTGGGCCATGACATTACCGAACGCAAGCGGGCGGAAGAGGCCTTGCGGCTTGCGAAATTCTCGATGGACCGGGCCGCTGACGCCGTGTACTGGATCGATTCGCAGGCCAAGGTCCTGGATGTGAACGAGGCGGCCAGCCTCATGCTGGGCTATTCGAAAGACGAGTTGTGCGCCATGACCGTCCACGAACTGAATCCCGACTTTCAGGCGGACATGTGGCCAGGGTTTTGGGCAGAAATCCAGCGACGCGGGACTATGGTGTTTGAGACGGCCCATCGGGCCAAGAATGGCCGGCTGATCCCTGTCGAGGTGAGTGTCAATTATCTGTCCTACGAAAGAAAGGAATACCACTGTGCGTTCGTGCGCGACATCACCGAGCGCAAGCGGGCGGAGGCAGAGCTCTGCGAAAGTGATGCGCGACTCCGTGCCATTCTCGATAACAGTCCGGGAATGGTGTTTCTGAAGGATACCGAGGGCCGCTATCTCCATGTCAATCGCCAGTTCGAAAGAGCGTTCCATATGACTCGCGAGCAAGTCGTGGGCAAAACGGATGAGGCCATCTTCGTGCCCGAGCAGGCCGCCGCGTTTCGTGCCAATGATCTCAAGGTACTCCAGGCTGGAGTTCCGCTCGAATTTGAAGAAGTCGCCATGCACGACGATGGTCCCCACACGAGTATTCTGTCCAAATTTCCGTTGTACGATGGAGACGGAAAACCCTATGCCTTGTGCGGTATTGCAACGGATATCACTGAACGGAAGATTGCAGAGGGGGCTCTGCAGGCCAGCGACGCCTTTACCCGCGCAGTTCTGGACCACTCTCCGCGCATGTCTGCGTGCTGGACAGGGACGGGCTCATCCTCCAGACGAACGAATCCTGGAAAGCGTTTGCCCGCTGCAATGCGCATCCCGCGTTCGCCGGTGACGAGGTCGGGCAGAATTATCTGGACGTCTGCCGGCGGGCGAGCGTCGCTGGAGAGCTGATCTCCCAGCTCATTGTCGAGGGGGTCGTCGCTGTCTTGGAAGGCAGTCAACCGAACTTCAGCGTGGAATATGCCTGTCATTCGCCGGAGGGAAAGCGCTGGTTCCAGATGCGGGTGACGCCGTTGAAAGCGTCGAAGGGCGTCGTGGTGTCGCATACGGATATCTCACCGCGAGTCAAGATGGGTTTGGAGTTGGAGCATCAGCTCCTCCTCCTTGGTCATAAGCAAGAGGAGCTGGAATCCCTCACGGGGAAGCTGATCGAAGCCCAGGAGCAGGAGCGCCGACGGATCGCGCGAGAACTGCACGACGACTTCAATCAACGATTGGCGGCGCTGGCCGTCGAACTCGAGACCTTAGAGCGTACGCCCGATGCCTTCCCTGAGCCGGTCGTTCAGCAGCTCACCGCGGTGCGGGACCATATAGGGCAGCTCTCCGATGACCTGCACGACCTGGCGTACCGGCTGCACCCTTCGTTGCTCGATCACGTTGGCTTGGAGGTCGCCATGCGAGACCACGTTGCAGAGTTCACCAAGCGGACCGGGCTGCCCGTGATGTTTACCGCTCGTGAGGTGCCTGGGACGCTCTCGCCGGAGATTGCCACCAATCTGTTTCGCGTGATGCAGGAGAGTCTGCAGAATGTGTCCAAACATGCCCAGGCGACCGAGGTTCTGGTGCGCTTGCGCGGCTCGTCCAGAGGGATCGGCTTGTCGGTGCGTGATAACGGCAAGGGGTTCGACCATGAGAGTAAGGACGCCCTCGTGAACGGACTCGGCTTGGTGAGCATGCAGGAGCGTGCGCGTGGACTGGGCGGGTTTCTCCGTATCCATTCCTTGCCCAGGAACGGCACGAAGGTTTGTGCCTGGATTCCTCGTGATCGGGATGGGGCATGAAGAAGCCGCGCGTCCTCATGGCCGATGACCACTCGCTGATCCTCGCCGGCTTACGGAAGCTGGTGGACGGTGAATGCGACGTGGTGGGCACGGTGGAAGACGGGCGGGCGCTGGTGGAGGCGGCGCAGAAGCTGCGGCCGGATCTGATTCTCTTGGACATCTCGATGCCGCTCTTGAACGGGCTCGAAGCGGCCAGGCAACTCCGCACCCTGGTGCCGGAGAGCAAACTCATCTTCCTCACCATGCATGCCAGTCCGACCTATGCGACCGAAGCCTTCCAGGCTGGGGCCTGCGGGTATCTCCTCAAGCGCTCCGCGGCTTCGGAACTCAGCCTGGCGATCAAGTCCGTCCTCCAAGGCCAACATTATCTCACGCCGTCGCTCACGAAAGATGTGCTGGACTCGGTTCTCAAGCCTTCCACTGGGGAGCGAGGCAAGAAGGCTGCGTCCGCAGCGCTCACCGCGCGCCAGCGGGAAGTTTTGCAACTGGTCGCCGAGGGTCGCGGCACGAAAGAGATCGCCACGATCCTCAACGTGTCGGTGAAAACGGTGGAGTTCCATAAGTCCCGCATCATGCAGCAGTTGGACATTCACACCACTGCCGACTTGACGAAGTATGCGATCACTCACGGCATCACCGGCCTTTAACGGGCAGGATGCTGAAAGAGCATATGGCGTATGGCCAGAGGACGAAGAGCCTATGGCTAATGGCTTATGGCACGAGATTCGGTCGTTCTGATTTCGTGCAATAGGCCATCAGCTATAAGCTATACGCTCTTCCCTCCTGCTATACGCAATAAGCTAAATAAGCTATTAGCTCCGCCCTCCCACGAGATTCGTTTCACGTTTTACGTCCCCCCTGCTCCCCTCTAGTAAGATTGCCCCGCAACACCAGGGTTCTTCCTAGTCCCACCCACTCTCCAAGGAGCCTACGATGCCATGATATTTCCTGAGAGGAGGGTTGTAAGTAATGACCAAACCAAGAATCTTACTTGCCGACGACCATCCAG
>JANYEF010000230.1 GCA_025363325.1 Nitrospira sp.
ATGGCCAGAACAGTCACGTCAAAGTGCAACGTCTTCCCTGCCAGCGGATGGTTGAAATCGAGCACGACCGTTTCGTCTTTGATTTCCTTCACAATAGGGAATGCCGTCGCCCCGTCACCAGACTGCCCTTGAAGTTGGGTACCCACTTTCTGCGCTGCAGCCGGAATGAGGTCCTTCTTCACCTCTCGAAGGGCTTGTGGATCAATCGGTCCATAGCCATCCGTTGGAGCGACGACGACGTGCTTGCGCTCCCCTTTCTTCATGCCTTCCATAGCCGTTTCTAACCCGGGAACAATCTCATGCGCGCCCTGTGTATAGATCATGGGTTCCTTGCCGACGTTGGATTCGAGCACGGATTGATCGTCGAGGGTCAGTGTGTATTCCAACGAGACGGCATTTCCAGCGGAAACCGTCACATTGTCGTCAGATTGAGAAGACTCGGCCCCGACCGGCGAACCCATCGAGGCCCAGCAGAGCACGCAAACAGAACAGACTCCTCGTAGGAATGCCAATCGATTCATCGCTCGAACCCTCCATCATCAGATTCAGTTGAGATCAGGAGCGGCTGGAAACAGTCGCGGGATAGGAAAACAAGAATGCCAATCGATTCCAGCGATCAAAAATGACGGGAATTTTTATCACAGTCCACTTCCCCTTACCACTCTGCACCACACTGATCGACAACAATTTGAGGTGCCAAGGTCTGCTTACAGCCCGCCATCCATCTGAAAGTCACCACCTATGTCCTCCCCAACTGTTGGGTGCCAGAAATTTCCAAAGATCTCTATTTCTTTGACAACTACCCGTTCACCGAATAGCCTTTCCTGAGGCAACGGCATAGTCAGCGGAAACCTCATCACCGGGCCTTTTTCGAAACGATGCCTTCTGAGGGCAACAATATCAATATGATGGAGCAGAGGCAGTATGTTCGCTACCAGGTAGAATTCCCTGCTATTTTCGCAGGCGATCATGCCGGGCTAGGGATCGTGTACAACCTCGGTATTGGTGGCTGCAAGGTCGTCAGCGATCTTGGGGTAAAGAGAGGCGCCCTCCTCACCGTACAGCTCCAGGTTCCGGGACAGACTACTGCCATCACCATTCGAGCCGCTACAGTTCGATGGACCCTGGAGTTCGAGTTTGGGGTGGAGTTTCTTGAGATGCAGGAAAAGGAGCGAGCCCGTCTGGATCAGTTCCTGGCAACCCAAGTGAACATCGCCGCATAGAAACTGCTCGGAACACAACCATGGTCACCAGAAAACATCCCAGATTTTCCGTATCGCTCTCCAGTACCTTGGAGCATAAGAATCACTTCCGCCATGCGGGGTCCGTCCGAAATCTTTCTGTCAAGGGATGCCTCATAGACAGTATCGTCAGCCCCTTTACCG
Organism: Nitrospira sp.; assembly: GCA_025363325.1. Taxonomy (GTDB): domain Bacteria; phylum Nitrospirota; class Nitrospiria; order Nitrospirales; family Nitrospiraceae; genus Palsa-1315. Next base: position 1,386 of record JANYEF010000230.1, read on the forward strand.
GCATGCAGATCGCCATGCAGCTGCATATTCCAGGTGAGCCCCAGCCGATCGTGATCGACAATGCCACCGTACGCTGGTCCGGGTCCGCCGGCATCGGCCTAGAATTTCTGACGATAGCCCCCCTGCATCAAGACCGCCTGAACCGCATGATCGAGCAACTCCAGCCCAAGACCGGCCTTCAGTAGACAACCGTCTCTGTAGTTGCATTTTACGCACTCGCCTCCGTATCCTCCGTCTTCATGGACCTCTCCCAACTGTCCCCGGAACAATTCAAAGAATTCGTGCGCGGCATCGTCGACGATCGCCTGCGCGAGTTAGTGGGCGATCCTGACCTCGGACTCCAGCTTGGCGATGGCCTGCGCGCCCGTCTGAAAGAGTCCTTGTCCAGTACGGAGAGACTGTCCGGGGAAGACATCGCGGATCAACTCGGTCTCCACTGGTAATGACGCCATGGCCTGGTATCGTCTTGCCTACCGCCCAGCGATCCTCCAAGATCTTGCGGGCCTTGCGCCGTCCATAGCACAGCGACTCTTGGACAAGAGTAAGTGGATCGCCTCCAACATAGATAACTTGCGCCACGAACCGGTCGCGCCAGACCTGCCGGGCCTTTCCAAATATGCGGTCGAGGACTGGCGAATTTTCTACTCCATTGACCGGAACGATCGCCTGGTCGATATTCACGGCTTCGTTCGCCACAGAGAGCTTCGTTCACGATCGCCGTCACCATCGCCGCCATCGCTAAGCTGAAAGCGATTCAAGTCAATCACCCTGCGGATCCGGTCGTCCGGATTTCCGTGCACGATTTGGACGATTTACGCTTGAGCTTCGGTATCACACTGGAAGCGAATACCCTACCTGACGACGACGTTCAACAGGTCGATGGCCTCACGATTGCGGTTGATCGGCGAAGTGCGCCACGGATGGAAGGCCTGACTGTCGACTACACTGAAGGCGAAGGGTTTCGGTTTCTACACGATGATCAAGGCCGCAGCGAGTGAAGTCCCGAGGCGTACCAGTTCTCAGCCGCCCACCCCGAGCTGCCAAGACAGCTCTTTCACCGGTGGGTACGTTGCAAGAAGACACACGACTGAGAACGAAGTTGGATTATCTATTTGAGCGTCCTGCCGAAGCTTTTGTGAGTTGGAATAGAGCGACCGCTCAAAATCGCTGTCCAACAAGGCCGCGGGCGAATCAAAACCGGAAGCGTACCCTCGTGGTACGTTGAGAATTTTGGAGAGCCGAGAACGCAGT
>JANYEF010000246.1 GCA_025363325.1 Nitrospira sp.
GCTATGTCGGGAACTTCATCGGCGTATTCGGGCTGTTGCCGCTCCCTTTTGCCGGCTACTGGCTCATGCGTGAAATTTACCAGTACAACCAGCAGATGGGCATCACGCTGATGGGAGGCTTCTTGTCGTGGCTGTTCATTCTGCAAGCCATGCTTATCGGGGTGCTCTTTCTCGGATCGAATTATTATTTCTGGATGGGGATCACCTATCGCATCCCCGGCTCTGAGATGAAATACCGGAAGCCGATGTTGGCGATGTTGATTGCGCTGTTGCTGTGCCTGGGTGTCTGGATGACGCCCCACTCACTTGTGGCCAGTATGGAAGAAGCGAGAAAGATGGGGGGCAGCCACCATCCGCTTCTTGGCGTGTTCGGCGTCATGTCGGCCAAGATGACCGTGGCGAATCTGATGATCCTCGTCACATTCATGAGCTTCATCATGTATTGGCGGGCCGGCAAGCAGGAAACGGCGGGCTGGGCCAAGGTCGCCAAAGCGATCATGGGCGGCATCCTTGCCTGCGCGGCGATCGCGGTGATCGTCCTCGGCGTGTGGGGGTATTTCGTTCCCGCCATCATTCGCATCAATTACTTCTCGACGACGCAGGTACTGGTCGTGATCGGTGTCATGGTGACGATCACTCCACTGACGGCCCTGCTGCTGAGGAGTGCCAAGACCACGACGGAAATGGTCTGGGGCAAGATGCCTCCCCGAGCCGGTTACGCCCTTGTCCTCAACGCGGTCATGGTCGTCCTCCTAATGACGCTGATGGGCTACGCACGGTCGTCCTCTCGCGTCCATTGGCATGTCTATGGTGTGCTCCGCGATACGTCGCCATACGCGTTTTCACCGGCGCTCGGCTATGCTGCTGCGCTCATGGCCTTGAACACATTTTTCTTCTGCATGCTTGTCGCCTTCATCTTCTGGGTGGCCACGATGGGCGACAAGGCGAAAGCGCCTAGCGGATCGACTAAGGTCGAGTTGCCGCACGGCATGCCGGCGTTGGCAGGCGCGTCGAGTGCGCTCGATGAACCGAAAGCGCGCAAGTTCTGAATTGCAAGAGTCGGAGTTGTGAGTGTAACTCAGCACTCAGAACCCAGCACTTCTAACGACCCGAAGGGGGCATATGAGCGAAGTTGTCAAATTACAGTTGATTGGTCTCTCAGTGATAGGAAGCGGGGTTCTGATTCTCCTCTTCATTCGCTCTACATTCGCCCGGGTCATAGGATTCGTCTGGATTGTGCTGGGCCTCTTCACGCTCACCGCGTTGTCGGTGCCGCAGATGGCGTCGTTGCCGCCCGTTGAGGAGAAGTTCGATATTGCCACGGTCAAAACGCCGACCGACATGGCGACCATCGGGCAGAAGATCTTCTTTAGTAAGGGCCAATGCGCGCTCTGCCATACCATCGGTCCCAGCGAATCGGCCCGCTGCCCGGACCTGAAGGGGATCGGAGCCAAGTTGAGCCGTGAGTTTATGTTTGAAAGTTTGACGCAACCGCAGGCCTATATCTATCTCGACTATCGCCATGAAGGCGTAGCGAAGGAGTATCCGGCCCGGATGCCCTACATCAATAAGAATCCTATCGGACTGTCAAAGAATGAAATTCTTTCGGTCATTGCATTCCTGCAGCAGATGAGCGGGGAGCCGATTTCTGTCACTGTAGCTGAACTGGCCGCGCCGGGAGAGATGCCTGCCGCTCCGGCGAAAGTAGCCCAGGCCGGTCCAGTGGCCGTGGCGCAAGCGCACTGAGGAGGAACCTATGGGGCCGTTGATCAAGCTGATCGTCTTAAATGTGGTCGTCTATGCGATCTTGAAATTTGTCGTGCCCAATATCCCTGGCTCGGCGCCGCTGCCGGCTAGTCTGGTTTTTCTCTATATGATGCTGACGACGTCGGGGTTTGTGATATTCGCCACAGTGAGTGCAGAGTCCAAAGAGGCCTTTTGGGGTCCGATCCAACGGTTCCTGACGGGAGAGAATATCGGCGGACTGCAAGCGTTGCGTTACGGCGTCTTGATTCTGTTTCCGTTGCTGATCGGCTGGCAAACCTATAACAGTACGGCGGTAAGCGATGCGCCGCCATCAGAAAACCGGACGATTCACCCGGCCCCGCCAGGCGAATATACCGGCTTGTCGAATCCAATTTCAAAGACACCAGACGCCATCCAGCAGGGGAAGGGCTACTATGCCGCGTTCTGTTCCCCCTGTCACGGTGGAAACTTCGATGGCAAGGGTTCGGCGGCCAGGGGATTCAATCCTCCCCCGGCCAACTTCTCCGATCCAACGACGATTGCCATGCTCCAGGAAAGCTATCTCTTCTGGCGCATCAAGAAGGGCGGCGTCGGCCTCCCGATCGAAGGGATGCCATGGAAATCCGCGATGCCTCGCTGGGAAGTCGAGCTTCCTGACGAATGGATCTGGAAAATTATCATGGGCGAGTACGATGGGGCGCATCAAGCGCCGAGGACGTGGGAGTAGCGGAGAGGATGGAGCCTGTTGATCTCCTGTGCTCGCGCAACGCGCGGCCTGGGAAGGCCCTCGTTGGACGCGCGCAGTGGGAGATCAATCAGCCCCCATCCCTGAAGAGATACTGAGGAAGGCACACAGCCCCACCCTCTGAGACGTGAGTAGAGAGAGGACGGAACTTATGACACAGAGACTGAAGCACATCGTTCCGAATGTCGTCGTCGGTGTATGGCTTGCCATGGGACTCCTGACTGTGCAGCCCGTCTCGGCCGAGGAAAAGGCCAAGGTCGTCGCTCCGCCCGAGTCAACCCTGCAAAGCGTCTCGGTCAGCGCTCCATTGGTGAAGGGCGCCCTGCCCGCCGATGATCCGAATGCGGCGGTATGGAGCAGCGCAACCATGGCGAGATTCCCGATGTCGCCTCAAGTCCATTGGCCGACTCGTATTCTCGAAGCGACGGTCAAAGATCTGAACGTGCGTGCCTTACATGACGGGACCAATATCTCCATTCTCTTGGAGTACGCCGACCCAACGGAAGATCCAGACGATGCAGCCGCGATTGAGTTCATGGTGGGCGATAAGAAAGCCCACTTTGCGCATGGCCAGCCGATGGCGCAGGTGGAAGGCGGCCCGGTCAATATTTGGTATTGGAAGAACAAAGACAATAAAGGCGTCGACATGAACGCCAAGGGCTTTGGCACGATCAAGGTACAGACGCACCAAGACGTGAAGGCCAAAGGCGCCTACTCCAATGGCACATGGAAAGTGGTTTTTACACGGCCACTCTCGACCGAGCATCCGGAGGAAGATACGCAGATTAAGACTGGTGGGTTTATCAATATTGCCTTCGCCGTCTGGGATGGCAAGAAGGACGCAAGCGGCGAGCTGAAGGAGAAGGGATCCCAAAAGGCGGTCACCGCCTGGTGGAATTTTAGAGCAGAAGCGCCACCGGATTATTCCACCTATTACTATGCGGCCATCGCCGTGGGCGTGGCTCTCGGATTTCAGTTCGTTCTGATCCGCAAGCTCAAGAAAGGGCATTCAGCATGAAGGCCGCTCGCCTATACGTATTGGGAGTGCTGGGTGTACTGATTGCCACCTGGGCCATGTCTGCCGGGGGTTGTGCGAACGAACAGCAGCAGAAGGGACATGAACTCTACGGCCACTACTGCTCGCACTGTCACGGTGAGAGCGGACGCCAGAACGAAGGATTCAATTGGTCCTCGATGCCCGATCCGAAGCCTAAAGATCTCACGAATAAGTCTGAGATGAGCACCCTCAAGGACGTAGACATCTTCAATACGATTTCGCGCGACATGAAGGATACGAGTGAGGGCGGGGACGTGATCGGGGACGACGATTTCGCCGTGCCTACGATGCCCACGTTCAAGTACACCCTGTCTGAAGACGAAATTTGGGCCATTGTCGGCTATGTCCGCGGCCTCCACGGCATGAAGATGGAGTTTAAAGTCGAGGAGCGAAAGAAGGAGCTGGCTGCGGCGCTTCTCACGGCCCAAGGCAATTTAGAGCAGGCCACGAAGATATATGAGGCGGCCGAGAAGCAAGCCAGCGAGGAAGCCGAGAAGAAAAACGTCGATGTCGATGACGCCGTCTATGCCAAAGAAATGGCAGTCATGGTGCAGGCGAAAAAAGACCTCGACGCTGCGCAGGCTGCGGCGAATAATTTGGTGACGAGACCAGGAAAAGGCGTGAATGTCGCCCGGCCCGATCTCACCGTGAAACCTGAACAGGTTGCGAAGATGGTGGAGCTCGGCCAACGGCTCTATGAGAACAAGTATGGCTGCAACGGCTGCCATAGCCTTGGCGCAGCGGGTGGCAAGGTCGGGCCGGCGCTCGACCGCGCAGGATTCAGATTGAACGGGACCTGGATCTATCGGTGGCTGAAGAATCCTCAGGCGATGAAGCCGGAAACCAGGATGCCGGCGCTCGGGCTCAGCGATACCGATGCCAAGGCTGTGACGATGTATCTTGGTACGTTGCGTGCGCCAGCTCAGTCGGATGCCCCGACCGAGAAGCCGGATGCCCCGGTTGAGAAGCCGGTTGCTCCGGTCGAGAAGCCGAAGAGCTGAACTTAGCAGGCCTGAGACTAGCTCGGTCTAGCTGGTTGATCTGGTTTGTTATGTTTATCTGGTTGATTTGGTTCATCTGGTTAGTTTCGTTCAACCAAAAAACCAGATAAACCAGACAAACCAAATAACTGCCTTCTTACGCTGGCAGACTTTTTCAGTATTCAGTTAGAGCAGAAATCCCGCAACCATTCCGATGAGAACGGCGGCTCCTACCCACACATGTTGCTGAAACATGTGGAAGGCAGTGGGAGTTGGTACGGCCTGCCTGAGTTGCAGGGCTTGTCTCAGGCACCACACTCCAATGGCCATGAGCGCTCCATAGTAGATCCAGCCGATGTGGGCAAGCCAGCCTGCGAATCCCAGCAGCAGCAGCATCGCGCAGAAGACCGTGCCGACGGCGAGCCACGTCGAAGAACCGAACAACAACGCCGAGGATTTCACGCCGATCCGACGATCGTCCTCCCGATCTTGAAGCGCGTAGATCGTATCGTATCCGATCGCCCAGCAGACCGTCGCAGCGAACAGGCACCAGGCCGGCGCTTCGATGGCCCCCTGTGAGGCGGTCCAGGCCATGATGGTGCCCCAGCCGAAGGCGATACCCAATATGGCTTGCGGGACGTGGATGACGCGTTTCGCAAAGGGGTAGAGGCCGGCTAAGAGGATGGCGATCGGACTCAAGAGGATGGTGAACGGGTCAAGGAGCAGCACGAGTATTCCGGCCAGCGAGAGGAAGAAGCCGACGACCAGCAGGGCATGGGTGATGCTGAGTTCACCCGATGCGAGTGGACGGACTCGCGTGCGCGTCACATGTCGATCGAATGATCGATCCGCTAAATCGTTCAGGACGACCCCTGCACTGCGCATCACAAAGGATCCGATGACGAAGATGGCGAGCAAGTGAAGCGGAGGCATGCCACGAGCGGCCAAGACCAAGGACCAGAGCGTCGGGAGCATGAGCAGCCAGGTCCCAGTCTGGTTCTGGAGGCGAATGAGTCGGCCGATAGCCGACCAGGAGAACCGCGGCGGCGATGGCGATCCCGGTGACGGCGAAGAAGACTCGGTCATGGGCGTGAACTTAGCCGAGGGGTGCGGGGCTGTCAACGGCGAGGGGCGGATGGTTTCTCTTGTTTATTTGGTCTGTCTGGTTTGTTTGGTTGAACGAAACTAACTAGATGAACCAAATCAACCAGATAAACAAAACAAACCAGATAGACCAGGTTAGTTGTGCTCGATGGATGCTTTTCTGTATAAGAATGATTGTGCAGGTCATTGATTCAGCGCGTCCTTCCTTTCTGTTTCGTGCAGCCTTCGGGGTTGTTGCGGTTTTGTGT
>JANYEF010000327.1 GCA_025363325.1 Nitrospira sp.
AATTGATGCCCAGATCCAGCTATCGAGTCGTCACCATCATCTGTGGCGGCCTGTTGTTGAGCGGATGTGTCATGGCCGAGAAATACGATGCGGCAACGGCGCGCAGTCTGAATTTTCAACGTCTTCTGGCCCAAGAGGAGAAGCGAACTGGTGAGCTCGATAGTGAAGTAAAACGGAGCAAAAATGAATTGATGGAGTATGAAGCCAGGAATCGTGAGCTCACGGCGCAGGTGCAAACCGTTCGTGAACAAATGGCACGCGTGCAGGAAGAGGCCGAGGCTATGAAGGAGTCAGCCTTGCTGGACCGCAAAGCCAAAGCCGATATGAAGCGTGCGTTTACACCGGTGCGCAAGGCACTGCCAGTTGAACCGATGCCGGATACTGCGGAACTCAGTTCGTCGGCACTCGGAATCGATCCGGAGGTTTCGGCTCTTCCCGGGCCGGCAGAATCGTTGCTGGGAGGCATGCGATCGCCCACCGTTCATGTCGTGAAGCCGGGCGAAACCCTTTATCGGATTAGCCTGCGATATGGCGTCACGGTTGACAAGGTCAGGAAGTGGAACAAGCTGCCGGACGACATTATCGAAGTAGGACAGAAGCTCATCGTGGGCCAAAAATAATAGGACGGACACGTGGCGCCTCCGCAATACTCACTCAGTCTCGACCAGTTTCGGCAGTATGCCGGACAGTGCAATCTCGTTCCGCTCTATCGCGAAATTCTCGCGGATTATGAGACCCCCGTTTCTGCCTTTGCCAAAATCGATCATGGCCCCTCAGCCTATCTTCTTGAGAGCATTGAGGGAGGTGAGAAATGGGCACGCTACTCTTTTCTCGGCAGTGGTTCTCCCGTCGTCGTCTACGAAGACCGGGGCGACCTTGTTGTCGTGCAAGGCACACGCAAGAAGCGCATTCCCAGCCGTGGAAACCCTCTCGAACGTCTACGGGAGATGATGGAGGGCTATCGCCCGGCGACCGTGCCGAACCTTCCCCCGTTCGTCGGTGGCGCCGTCGGATATCTGAGCTACGACATGGTGCGTACGTTCGAGGATTTGGCTGCCCGGCGGAAGGACCCGCTCAATCTTTCGGACTTTGCCTTCCTCCTCACCGACACGATGCTGATCTTCGACAATGTCGCCCAGAAGATCAAGGTCGTGGCCACCGTGCATGTCACAACAAAAGGGGACAGAGGTATCAAGGCCGCCTACCGATCGGCAACGGAACGGATCGAACGCATGATCACGAGGCTCAAACGTCCGCTTCGCCGTACGCGTCCGCATCGCCGCCGCAAGCCGGTGACGTTCACCTCGAACATGAGCAAGGCGGACTTTGAGAAGATGGTGGTACGGACGAAGGAATATATTCGAGCCGGCGATATCGTCCAGGCCGTTCTCTCCCAGCGATGGGAGACCAACGTACAGGCGCCGTCTTTGCAGCTCTATCGCGCCCTGCGTGTGGTGAATCCCTCTCCCTATATGTATTATCTGCGAATCGCAGGGGTAGAACTTATCGGCTCCTCTCCCGAAACACTCGTTCGATGCGAGAACGGTATGATTTCCCTCCGCCCCATTGCCGGCACGCGCCGCCGCGGCATCACGCCTGAAGAAGATCAACAGATGGAACGGCGGCTTTTGGCGGATGAGAAGGAACGAGCCGAGCATGTCATGCTCGTCGATCTTGGGCGGAACGATGTCGGTCGTGTGGCGAAGCCAGGTTCGGTGACTGTGGATTCGCTCATGCACGTCGAGCGGTATTCGCATGTGATGCACATTGTGTCAAATGTGACAGGGCAACTGGATGAGTCGAAGACCTCATACGACGTGTTGCGGGCCTGCTTCCCTGCCGGCACGGTCTCCGGTGCGCCGAAGATCAGAGCCATGCAGATCATCGACGAACTCGAGCCTACGAGGCGCGGTCCCTATGCCGGCGCGGTGGGGTACTTCAGTTTCTCCGGCAATATGGACATGTGCATTAATATCCGGACGGTCGTCGTGAAGAAGCACCAAGCCTTCATACAAGCCGGGGCCGGCATTGTCGCGGATTCGAATCCGGAACATGAATATGAAGAGACCTGTAATAAGGCTCAGGCCATGATGAAGGCCGTCGAATTGGCTGAGCAGGGACTGGAATGAGGGAGCTAATAGCCGATGGCGTATAGCGTATGGCAAGAAGAGACGGAAACGAGATCGATCCTCGGCGATCTTGACCATCAGCCATACGCCATACGCCATACGCTCTTTTGATCATGTTACTGATGATCGACAACTATGACTCCTTCACCTACAACCTCGTGCAATACTTCGGGGAACTGGGTGAAGACATTCGGGTATTCCGCAACAATAAAATTACGATCGACCAGATCGAATCGCTGCGACCCAGCCGCATTGTCATTTCTCCGGGACCCTGCACACCGATGGAAGCGGGCGTGTCGGTCGAGACGATCCGGCATTTTGGTGGGCGTCTCCCGCTCTTAGGCGTTTGCCTCGGCCATCAGTCACTGGCCGTGGCATTTGGCGGCGAAGTTGTTCGAGCCGAACGGTTGATGCATGGCAAAACGTCGAAGATTCGGCATGACGGGAACACGATCTTCCGTCAGCTTCCCAATCCCTTTGACGCCACGCGCTACCATTCTCTGATCGTGAAGCGAGAGACGCTGCCTTCCTGTTTTGAGATCTCCGCCGAGACGGCCGAGGGTGAAATCATGGGATTGCGCCATCGGTCGTTAGGCATCGAAGGAGTGCAGTTTCATCCGGAATCGATCCTCACCACGTTCGGGAAGGACCTCCTCCGTAACTTTCTTAAACTCTAGCAGACCAGGCTGCTCTCAATTCCATGATCAAA
>JANYEF010000255.1 GCA_025363325.1 Nitrospira sp.
AGTTGTTCGGTGGGGGAGGGGGGAGTTCCGGGACGTTCCTCTCTCTCATTCCGTTCGCGCTGATCTTCGTCATTTTCTATTTCTTGGTCATTTTACCGCAACAGAAACGCACGAAGCAGCAGAAGGCGTTGCTGGCGGCCCTGAAGAAGGGCGACAAGGTGGTCACGGCGTCGGGTATCTGGGGCACTGTGACGAATCTCGGGAAGCTGACAGTGATGCTGCAGATCTCCGATAATACAAAGATTCGCTTGGAACGGGAACAGATTGCCCGATTACGCGGCGGCGACGACGAGGACAAGGATAAGGATTCGTAGTCCGCGAGTGACAAAGGGGTTACAGAAGACATGAAAAAAGTGGGTGGGCGGTTAACATTGTTGGCGTTGGTGGTGGTGGTGTCCGCGATCTTCTTTATCCCGTCCTATCAGCCGTTCTATCAAGCCTTGCCTGGCTGGCTGAAGAAGGTGATGCCGAGCAAAGGCATTACCCTGGGATTGGATCTCCAAGGTGGGATTCACCTTGTCATGGAAGTGGACGAAGATCGCGCGGTCGAGATTGCCGTCGATCGATCGGTCGTGTCGCTGCAAGATCTGTTGGTCGAGAAGAGAATTCCCGTCGAGTCGGTGACGCGGACAGGACCGACCCAGGTCACGATCCAGTTCCAAAACGCCGAACTCAAGGCGCAGATCCAGAAGATGATCGATGGCTATACGATCTTCAGCGAGTCGGAGTCTGCCGGATCGGCCAACCGGCTGGTGTGGGAGTTACGGGAGAAAGAGATCAAGCGGATCAAGGACTCCGCGATCAACCAGGCACTGGAAACGATCCGGAACCGCATTGACCAGTTCGGCGTGGCAGAACCGATGGTGCAGCGTCAGGGGTTGAAGCAGATCGTCGTGCAGTTGCCCGGTGTCAAAGATCCCAAGCGCGCCAGGGATCTGATCAAAGCGACGGCGTTGCTAGAATTTAAGATGCTCGACGAGGATAACCAGCTGAAGCTCGATCTGCCCGCCCGTATTCCGAAAGACAAAGAGGCGGAGATTCTAAAACAGACCGAGGGGAAGCTGCCAGAAGGCGATCAGATCCTGTTCTTGAGGGGAGTCGATAAAGACGGCGGCCGAGAATATCTGGTTCCTAATCTCGTGAAAAAACGGGTCATGTTGACCGGCGATGTGTTGACCGATGCACGGGTCTCGATCGGTCAATTCAACGATCCCTACGTGTCGATCGAATTCGACGCCAAGGGCGGCCAGGAATTTGAACGGATTACGGGCGATAACGTCAAGAAGCGCATGGCCATCGTGCTCGACAACACGATCTACTCGGCGCCGGTGATTCAGGACCGCATTACCGGGGGGCGCGCGCAAATCACCGGGACGTTCTCAATGCAAGAAGCGAACGACTTGGCGATTGTTCTCCGGGCCGGCGCCTTGCCGGCTCCGCTGAAGATCATTCAAGATCTCACGGTCGGACCGTCGCTGGGGAAGGATTCGATTGAGAAAGGTGTGCTGGCCACGCTGTTCGCCGGTGCCATGGTGGCGGTGTTCATGATCGTGTATTACAGGATGTCCGGGGTGATTGCGGACTTTGCGCTGGTGCTGAACTTGTTCTGCTTGATCGGGGCACTTTCGGCGCTGAACGCAACCCTGACCTTGCCGGGGATCGCTGGAATCGTGCTGACGATCGGGATGGGTGTCGATTCGAACGTCCTGATCTTCGAGCGTATTCGTGAAGAGTTGCGACTGGGGAAAGCGGTTCGGCTGGCGGTGGACGGAGGATATGAGAAGGCGCTGCTGACGATTGTCGACTCTCACGTGACCACTCTGATCACGGGGGTGGCGCTGTTCCTCTTCGGCACCGGGCCGATCAAAGGGTTTGCCGTGACCTTGTGTCTCGGAATCGGGATCAATCTGTTTACCGCCCTGATCGGCACCAAGGTCATCTTCGACCTCTTGAATCAACGACACAAAGTGGGACAGTTAAGCATCTAGTTCGAAGGAGCCGGCATGTTAGAGATTCTCGGAAAAACCAATATCGATTTCATGGGGAAGCGCCGCTGGGCGTTTCTCTTTTCCGGCATCATGGTGGTGCTGGGGATTGTGGCGGTCGTTCAGATTGCCAGGGGGTCGGCGAACCTCGGCATTGATTTCGCGGGCGGGACCGCGGTGCAGTTGAAGTTCGACCAAGCGATCCGGATAGACGAAGCGAGAAAAGCCTTGGAGGCGAACGGCTTGGGCAACGCCGAGCTGCAAGAATTCGGTCAGGAGAACAAACTCCTAATCCGCCTGAAGGCCTCGACGACCATCGAGGAGAAGATCGCCGAACGGGTTGTCGCGGTTTTTACGAAGGAATTTCCCGCGAACCATTTCGTGGTCGATTCCAGCACGGAAATCGGACCGACCATCGGGCAGAAACTGCAACAAGATGCCCTCATCGCGATCCTCGTGTCCTTTGCCGGGATCATTTTCTACGTGGCAGCGCGATTCGAGCTTCGATTCGGCATCGCTGCGGCCTTGGCGACCTTCCATGACGTGTTGGCGGTGTTGGGCGCTTTTTATCTCCTGGATAAGGAAATTACCTTGCTCGTCGTGACGGCCTTGCTGACGTTAGCCGGCTATTCGATGACGGATACGGTCGTCGTGTTTGACCGAATCAGAGAAAATCTCCGGCTGAGGCGGCGGGAGGGCGAAGAGACAATCATCAACAATGCGATCAATCAGGTCTTGAGCCGCACGATCGTCACCAGTTTGACCGTCGTGTTGGTGCTGATTCCTCTGACGCTGGCCGGCGGAGAAGTCTTGCACGACTTCTCTCTCGCCCTATTGTGGGGCGTGATCTTCGGGACCTATTCGTCTATCTTCGTCGCGAGTCCGTTGCTGTTGCTCTGGCCTGGCGCGTCCGTCCGGCTGTTGCAACGCTCATAGAGTGCAGCTGTTGATCTGATGATCTGTTGAGTTGTCGGAAATTAAGAACATTCATCAGATCAACAGATTCCTGAATTGCCGCATGCTCATGTAACTCGACCAGGCAAGACTCCTGGGATCACCCCCAGGAAGTAACTCGCCCATCAAGGGCAACCCATGGCACTCTGGAGTCGGTTTCACAGTCTCCAGCGCAAGATCATCACGGCGATCGTGATGGTCGGACTTCTGCCTCTGACCCTCCTGCTTGCGCTTACGTACGTCGAGGAGCGGCGCGCGCTTCGCGAAATGACCGGCGCCAACTTCAAAGAAGTTGCTGTCGAAGCCGCTCGCCGCATTGAAATGCAGATCAGTCGTGGGACGAACGAGGCCCAGCAGCTCGCCACCACCCCCTTTCTCCACACCGCCGTCTCCGAAGCCAACCGCACGTACGAGGGGAAGGATGCGCAAAACATCCAGGGCATGATTAAGGATTGGCAGCAGCGGTGGCGTCAGCGGGATAAGCAAAGCGAGTTTCCCCTCTTCATCAATCGCATCGTCACCAATTACCTTATCCGGTGGCATGATATCCGCAAATCGGACTATGTCGGCATCTTGGTGACCGACCAGCAGGGGGCGCTGGTGGTCAGTTCCATTCCACAGGTGGAGTATTTTTACGGGAAGACGCCCTGGTGGCAAGCGGTGGTAAAAGGGGGAAGTCTCAGGGGCTATGTGAGCGAGATCGCCTTCGATCCAGGTTTCGGGACCCACGTGGTCGTGGTCGCGGTGCCCATTCTGGACGATACCAAGGGGACGGTGATTGGAGCGGTCACGATCCTGCTTCGCCGAGACACGATTTTCCATGCCATTGCCGATGTCACCATAGGGGCGACCGGTCACGCGATGTTGTTCAGTTCCGATGGTGTCCCTGTCATCTGTCCGGTCCTGGCCCCGGAAGAGCATACGGTCAGGCCCGAGTTGATCAGTGCTCTCGGTGGGTTGAAAGCTGGTTGGACCGTTGCCGCGGACGATTCGCATGGGAGCCGGAACGCCTTGATCGGATTCGCTCCGGTCCGATTCGGCGAGAGCTTGGCTCCAGGGAGCCTCGGAGGAAAACAGTGGATCACCGTGGTGCGGCAGGATCCCCAGGAGACCTATGCGCCGCTCGGCGAACTTGTGGCGAAAGTACTGCTCTATGGGTTGCTCGTGCTCGCCGTGCTGTGGGGGACAGGGGTCGTCGTCGCACGCCGGATCGCGCGTCCCATTCAATTGTTACACGACGGGGTGCGTGAAATCGGAAGCGGACGATTAGACCAGCGGCTGGAACTGAAGACCGGCGATGAAATTGAAGGGCTCGCCGATGCGTTCAACCAGATGGCGACGAATCTACAACGATCTTTTGGGCTGATCGAGCAACGGGTGGTGGATGTCCATCGCCTGGAAGAAAAGTACCGCGATTTGATCGAGCATTCGCCGGAGATGATTTATCAATTGAACCGGAGCGGCCGATTCGTCCATGTGAACAAGACGGGGCTCGAGAAGCTGAAATATACCCTCGATGAGATGCTGTCGATGCAGCTCTGGGACCTTGTGCCGCGTGGCCAGGAGCCACTCGTCTTGCAATATCTGGAACGATTGGTGGCGGAAGGGCGCAGTTCGATGGAGACGGTGTTTCTGGCTAAAGACGGGCACCCGATCGACGTGGAGATTCACGCCACGGCGTTGATCGATCAAGAGCGGGGCGGGCTGGTTCACTCGCGCGCGTTTGTGCGCGACGTGACCGAACGGCACCGGCTTGAACAGCAGCTGCAAGAATATACGACGAAGCTTGAACAGGCTGTGTCGGAGCGGACGCAACAGCTCGTGGTCTCGCAGGCGCGGTACAAAGCGCTGTTCGACTTGGTGGCGGACTCGGTGTTTATGGTGGATCCGAGTGGCATGATCGTCGCCGTCAACAAACGTGAGGAGCAAGCGCTGGGGTATGCAGAGGCGAATGTGGTCGGCCGCAGTCTGCTCGAAGTCGTCCCTTCCGGCTATCACGACGTATTGCGCGGATGGCTGAGCGACATCATTTCTGGGCAGCGGAAAGTGTCGACCCAGGAGATCATGGTGCGCCATGCCGACGGACTGGAAACTCCGGCTGAAATGGATTTGATCCGAGTCGGAGTGGCTGAACAACTGTTGGTGATGGTGCAGCTGCGAGACATTACCGACCGGAAGCGGCTCGAACGACAGCTGGAGACGTATCGAGAAGAGTTGGAGGATAAAGTGCGAGAGCGCACGCGGGAAATTGAAGAGACCAAGCAGTATCTTGAAAATCTGCTCGAGAACGCCAACGATGTCATTTACACCCTCGATACCGAGCAACGGTTCACCTATGTCAATAGCAAGATCGAGGCGTGGGGCTACCGGAAAGACGATCTGCTTGGGCGCCCGTACCTCGCCCTGCTCTCCAAGCGCCATCGAGGAAGGCGTCTCAAGAATACCTTGGATATCGGTGCGAAGCAGGTCTATGAGGTCGAAGTGGTGACTCGCACGGGGGAGCCGAGGGCTGTGATGGTCAGCGTCTCCCCGCTGCATGGGGCCGAGGGAGCGATCCTGGGCATGCTGGGCATCGCGCGCGACATGACCGAAACCAAGAAACTGGAGCAGCAGATCAGGAATTCTGAGAAACTGGCCTCGGTCGGAAGGCTCGCCGCGGGGGTGGCCCACGAAATCAACAATCCCCTTGGGGGCATCCTCAACTGCCTCTACAACTTGCGGAAGGGGACGCTGTCGCCGAGCCGGCAAGAAGAATACCGGGTGTCGATGGAAGACGGCGTGCGGCGAGTGCAAAAGATTGTTCGGCAACTTCTCGATTTCTCCCAGCAGCATGATCCGGAGTTTGCGCTGACGGACATCAATCTCGTCGTCGATCGGGTGTTGGTCTTGACGACGCATCTCTTTGCCCCGAACCGAATCCTGTTGGAGACGGGGTTCGGTCAGGGGCTACCGAATATCATGGTCGATCGGCACATGATTGAGCAGGTGCTGATGAACCTGGTCTTGAATGCGGTGCAAGCGATGAAAGACGGAGGGGGGCTGACGATTCGGACATCCGTGGTCGAAGGGGTCTGCCTGATTGAGGTGCGCGATACGGGATCGGGCATTCCGCCGGCGGTCCTGCCGAGGATCTTCGATCCCTTCTTTACGACCAAGAGCGAAGGCGAAGGAACCGGTCTTGGCCTATCGGTCAGTCTGGGCATCGTCGAGCGCCACGGAGGAAAGATTTTGGTGGACAGCGAGGTCGGGAAGGGGACGACCTTTACCCTCTGTCTTCCCGTTTCCCGGGAACGTTCGTTGATGGAGAGGGTGTCATGAAGGGGCTCAGGATCCTGCTCGTTGACGACGAGCCGCTGATGCGGCTGTCGATGGTCGATGCGTTGGAGACGATCGGCCATGACGTCGAAGCG
>JANYEF010000279.1 GCA_025363325.1 Nitrospira sp.
ATTACGCAGCATATTGGCGCATACACAGTTGCGGTACGTGGGAAACAGGTAACGTTCCTGGACACGCCGGGTCACGAAGCCTTCACCGCCATGCGAGGTCGTGGTGCCAAGATTACCGATATTGTCACCCTGGTCGTGGCAGCAGACGATGGAGTGATGCCGCAAACGATCGAAGCGATTAATCACGCCAAAGCCGCGTCTGTTCCGATTATTGTGGCCATCAACAAGATCGACAAGCCCGGCGCCAATTCTGATCGTGTTAAAAACGCCTTATCTGAACATGGACTCATTTCTGAGTCCTGGGGCGGCGACACGATCATGGTTGAGGTCTCGGCCAAGGAGAAGACCGGTCTGGAGACCTTACTCGAGATGATTCTCCTGCAATCCGAAGTGCTAGAGCTCAAGGCCGACCCGCATCGGTTGGCTAAGGGCGTGGTGGTGGAAGCCAAGCTGGAGAGAGGGCGTGGCCCGGTGGCGACGGTGCTGGTTCAGAGCGGGACGCTTCGCGTCGGCGACGTGTTTGTTGTCGGGATTTTTAGCGGGAAAGTTCGCGCGCTGATTACGCATACGGGAGCAAAAGTGCAAGAGGCCGGTCCTTCTATTCCGGTAGAAGTGGCGGGGCTCCCGGGTGTGCCGTCCGCGGGTGATGTATTTCAGGTCGTCAAAGACGAGCGGGTCGCGCGAGAGATTGCGGAAGATCGAGCTCGGAAGCAGCGAACGGCTGATTTGTCTGGGTCGGCGAAGGTCACGCTCGACGACTTGTTTTCCAAGATTAAGGAAGGGTCGGTCAAGGAGCTGGCACTGGTCATCAAGTCCGACGTCCAGGGATCGGCTGAAGCGCTGACCGCCAGCGTCGAAAAACTTGCGACCGCCGCGGTCAAGCTGCGCGTCATTCACAGCGGCGTCGGGGGGATCACGGAGTCCGATGTCTTGCTGGCTGCCGCGTCGAACGCCATTATTATCGGGTTCAATGTCAGGCCCGAGCCGAAGGCTGCTGCCCTGGCCGAACAGCAAGGCGTCGATGTCCGTCTGTACACCATTATTTATGATGCGATGACCGAGATTAAGGCGGCGATGGAAGGGCTACTCGAACCGACGCTCAAGGAACGGATATTGGGACGGGCCGAGGTGCGACAGGTCTTCACGGTGTCCAAAGCAGGCGTCATCGCGGGAGCCTATGTGGTGGACGGCACGATCACCCGTGCGGCTGTCGGAGTTCGGGTGCTTCGCGACAACGTGGTGGCCTACGAAGGGAAGCTCGGGTCGCTGCGCCGCTTCAAGGACGACGTCCGTGAAGTGCAGCAGGGCTATGAATGCGGGATCAGCGTCGAGAATTTCAACGATATCAAGGCCGGGGACATCATCGAGGCCTATGCGGTCGACAAGATTGCCGCAAAGCTCTGAGGCCTGAGTCGACGCCGTGGGTATTATCGTCGGACTTTGTACGGTTGAGCTGTTCATCCCCGAGAGTCAGTCGTTGAAGGACAAGCGGCAGGTGCTGTTGAGTCTGAAAGATAGATTGCGGGGGCAGTTCAATCTTTCCGTAGCCGAGGTCGATGGACAGGATCTGTGGCAGAAGGCCGTATTGGGGCTGGCCTGCGTGGCCAACGAAGGACGATACGTCAACCAAGTGTGTGACCAAGCGCTGAATCTGATTCGGAGCGTCCCGGCGGTGGAAATCGTCCAGTCTCGAGTGGAACTGTTGTGACGGGGCAGGTCCGGGTGGAGTGCACGGTGGCCAAGACAGGATATCATCGGGCCGATCGTGTGGCCGATCAAATTCGCATGGAAGTGGCCGATATCCTCATGCGGAAGATCAAGGACCCGCGTGTTCAGTCCGTGACCGTGACCGACGTCAAGTTGACCAGCGATCTGCGGATCGCTCGTGTATTTGTGACGACCATGGGCACGGAAGAGGAAGAGCGGAACGTCTTTGCCGGGTTGGAGCAAGCCAGCGGGTTTGTGCGCGGTGAACTGGGTCGTCGGCTCTCGCTTCGGTATCTGCCGGAGATCGTCTTTGCCCAGGATGTCAGCGGGCCGAGAGGCGATCGCGTGTTGAAGTTGTTGGACGAGCTCCACGTCACAACGGAGGCCAAGGGCGAGTCGTCCGAAGAGAAGACGGGTTGCTAGCACCGGGGATGTGATGATGGGTCTCACTCAGAGCTGTGCCGCCGTCGACGGCGTGCTGACAATCAAGAAGGAAGCTGGCTGGACTTCCCACGACGTCGTGGCGAAGGTGCGGCATCTTCTCGGTGGAGTCAAGGTCGGCCATGCCGGCACCCTCGATCCTGCCGCAACGGGAGTATTGCCCCTGTTGATCGGGCGAGGAACCCGTATTGCTGAATATCTGGTTGAGTGGGACAAGGAATATCGTGCGGTGCTTCGTCTCGGTGAGACCACCGATACGCAGGATGCGACGGGAACGGTCTTGGCACGCCACACGACGGACCTTGTAACGCCGGAGGCGATTCATGAGGTAGTCAGGCGATTCCACGGGCCGATTGAGCAAGTTCCTCCGATGTATTCGGCGGTGAAAGTCGGAGGTGTTCCTCTGTATAAATCCGCGCGCGCGGGCAAAACGATTGTGCGGGACGCCAGAACGATCATTATCCATACCCTTGAGGTGGAGGCGATTCAGGAGCGAGATGTGACATTGCGCATCGTCTGTTCGAAAGGGACCTATGTACGGACGCTCTGTGCCGACATGGGGGAAGCGTTGGGTGTGGGCGGTCACATGTTGGCGTTGGTGCGAAGGCGAGTGGGTCCCTTGACGATCGATCGCGCGCTGACGGTCGATGAGGTGGTCACCCGTCATGCCCTCGGTCGGTTGGGAGACGATC
This sequence comes from Nitrospira sp., assembly GCA_025363325.1. Classification (GTDB taxonomy): domain Bacteria; phylum Nitrospirota; class Nitrospiria; order Nitrospirales; family Nitrospiraceae; genus Palsa-1315. The sequence continues at coordinate 2,841 of JANYEF010000279.1, forward strand.
TGTTGTCACTGGATCGGGCGTTGGACCAACTGGGGGTTGCGGTGGTGGATGAAGAGACCGCCGATCGCGTACGACACGGGGCTCCGGTGCCTGCGGCCAAGATCCTTCGTTGGGAGGGGGCGGCCGATGGCGAACGTGAGTCACACGCGCCGATTCGTATCTATGATACCGCCGGACGCCTGGTGGCGATTGGAAAGTGTCCGGACAATTCGGGAGATGCACTCAAGGTCGAGAAGGTGTTGATCGATCAGGACGTGTGAGACTTCGTTGCGGGTGAAGGAAAGGAACAAGAAGGAAGGAACCCATGGCATTACTCAAGGAAGCAAAGACCGAGTTGATCAAGCAGTACCGGCAGCATGAGACGGATTCCGGCTCGCCGGAAGTTCAGATCGCGGTGTTGACCAATCGAATCACGTATTTGACGGAACATTTCAAGCTCCACAAGAAAGATCATCACTCGCGGCGTGGCCTGCTTCTCTTGGTCGGGCGTCGGCGGCGTTTGCTCGACTATCTTCGTGGTGTCAGCGACGCACGCTACCGTGCGGTGATCGAGCGATTGGGCATCAGGAAGTAGTATCTCGTCTCGCTGTCGCGCCAGGAGGCGCAACGGCGGGCAGTAGTCAGTCGCACAGGTGAACACTGACAGAGGCTGGAGTGTCCCACATCGCTCGAGTCTCTCTCTGTGGGCATCTGTGGGGCCTAACCAGAGGAGACCCAGATGGTACACACAGTTGAAATAGAGGTTGCCGGGCGCACCCTGCGCCTCGAGACCGGTCGTGTGGCACGACAAGCAGATGGTTCGATTTGGGCCACGTATGGTGACACGGTTGTGCTGGCGACAGCCGTCGCGTCACAGGTCGCCAAGGCGGGCATCGATTTCCTCCCACTCACGGTCGATTATCAGGAAAAATCCTTCGCAGCCGGGAAGATTCCCGGCGGGTATTTCAAGCGGGAAGCGCGTCCATCTGAAAAAGCAGTGCTGACCAGCCGGCAGATCGATCGGGGACTCCGTCCGCTCTTTCCTGAGGGCTATTACTTCGAGACCCAAGTCATCGCTTCAGTCCTCTCGGCCGATCAGACAGGCTCGTCCGACATACTCGCCATTATTGCCTCCTCTGCTGCCCTCACCATCTCGAATATTCCGTTCGACAATCCTATCGCAGGCGTGAGGATCGGTCGGCTAGATGGCAAGTTCGTCGTCAATCCGGACCTTGAGACGGTGGCGAAGAGCGAGTTGCAACTTGTTGTGGCGGGGACGGCCGATGCGGTCATGATGGTCGAAGCAGGGGCGAACGAACTGTCCGAAGCCATTATGCTCGAGGCGATCGAACTCGCCCATGCCGAGATCAAGAAGATTGTGGCCAAGATTCGCGAACTGCAAGCCGTCGCCGGCAAGTCCAAGCGGAAGGTGGCGAAGGAGCAGATCGATTCCGCGCTCGCCACTCAAGTGAAAGCCCTGGTGGCGCAAGGGATCCGTGATGCCATCATGATTCCGAACAAAGCGGCCAGGCAGGAGAAGCTGGATGAGGTCAAGGGCAACGCGGTTCAAAAACTGAAGGATGCGGACGATCCAAATCGGGAGCGGCACGTCAAGTTGGTGTTCCATGAACTGGAATATACGGAAGTCCGGAACATGATCCTGGAGAAGGGGTCGCGGGCGGATGGACGTGGCCCGGCTGATATTCGTCCGATCACGTGCGAAGTCAGCGCGCTACCCCGGACACACGGCTCCGCGATCTTCACCAGGGGCGAGACCCAAAGTTTAGCTGTGGTCACGTTAGGAACTTCGGACGACGAGCAGCGGATCGATGCGTTGGAAGGGGAGTACATGAGGACGTTCATGCTCCATTATAATTTTCCGCCGTTCAGTGTCGGCGAGGCGCGGCCGCTTCGCTCTCCGGGACGCCGGGAAGTTGGTCATGGTGCATTGGCGGAACGAGCGTTGGCCCCGGTGATTCCGAGCAAGGAAGCCTTTCCCTACACGCTCCGTATCGTGTCCGACATTCTCGAATCCAACGGATCCTCTTCGATGGCGACTGTCTGTGGCGGGAGCCTCGCGTTGATGGATGCTGGCGTGCCAATCAGCAAAGCCGTTGCCGGGATCGCGATGGGGCTGATCAAGGAAGGCGAGCGGGTCATGATCCTTTCCGATATTCTCGGGCTAGAGGATCACCTGGGCGACATGGACTTTAAGGTCTGTGGCACTAAGCAAGGCGTGACGGCGTTGCAGATGGATATCAAGATTGGCGGCATTACGTCGGCCCTGATGCAGAAGGCCTTAGAACAGGCCAAAGCCGGTCGTTTGCACATTTTGGGCTGTATGGAGAAGGCGCTCCAAGCGCCAAGAACCACGCTGTCGGCCTACGCGCCACGGATCTTCACGATGAAGGTGAAGCAAGACAAGATCCGCGAGATCATCGGTCCGGGCGGCAAAACGATCCGTGGCATCATTGCGGATTGCGGGGTCAAGATTAATGTCGACGACAGTGGAACCGTCACGATCGCGTCGGTCGACGGAGCCTCGGCTGAGAAGGCCAAAGAAATGATCAGTCGGATTACCGAAGAGGTCGAGATCGGAAAGATCTACATGGGCACGGTTCGGAAGATTATGGACTTCGGGGCCTTTGTTGAGGTTCTGCCTGGAACCGACGGGCTGGTGCACATCTCTCAGCTGGCGCACCATCGAGTTCAGGCGGTGTCCGACGAGGTGAAGGAAGGCGATCAAATCCTGGTGAAGGTCTTGGAAGTGGATCGGCAAGGAAAGATCCGCCTTAGCCGTAAAGAAGCCATGCCGGCTCCAACTGGGGCTGGTGCGCCGAATCCGTCCGGCGGGTAACTGCCTTGTATCGCAAGCTCGTCCTGGACAACGGGGTGCGGGTGGTGACCGAACGGATGCCGACGCTCAAGTCGGTCACCGTCGGCGTGTGGGTCAACGCCGGGTCGCGGGACGAGCAGCCTTCCCAGGCAGGATATTCCCATTTCATCGAACACATGCTCTTCAAGGGAACGAGCAAGCGTTCCTCCGCTGAAATTTCGCGCGAAATCGATGCGCTTGGCGGAGAGATGAATGCCTTTACGTCGCGTGAGACGACGACCTATTACGTGAAGGTGTTGGATCAGCAACTGCAGCGAGCGCTCGAACTCCTCTCGGACTTGTTTCATCATTCCCGTTTCGCACCCAAAGAAATTGAAAAAGAAAAACAGGTCGTCCTGGAAGAAATTCGCATGGTCCGGGACGATCCGGAAGATCTCGTGCAAGAACTTCATATGGGCCAAGTGTTGGGGCGTCATCCGCTCGGTCGCGCTATTCTAGGCCGAGAGAAGACGGTCAGAGGGCTGCGACGTCAGGATCTGCTGAACTATATTGAGACCTACTACGATCCGGGGCAGACCGTGGTTTCCATTGCCGGGAACTTCGATCAATCCCACCTTGATCCGATGGTCGCGCGGTATTTCGGCAAAGGCCGAGGGGCAAAGACGAACCACGCAGCTGGCCGCCGCTCTCCTGACCTGCACGGTGGCGTCTTGTTGAAGAAGAAGCGGTTGGAGCAGGTGCATTTGTGCCTCGGGCTCAAAGGCATCGCTGCTGGTCATCAAGATCGCTATGCGCTGTATGCACTCAACAGCGTGTTGGGTGGCAGTGTGAGTTCGCGACTATTCCAGGAAATACGAGAGAAACGGGGACTGGCCTACTCGATTTACTCCTTCTTGTCCGGCTATTCGGACGGCGGCATGATCACCGTGTATGCGGCGACGAGGCCAAAAGAGGTGGATCGTGTCGTGGATCTCGTTTGCCGAGAGATTCGGCGGATTGGGATCAAGGGCGTCGAGCGGAAAGAGCTTGAACGAGCGAAGACCCAGATGAAGGGCAGCCTGATGCTGAGTCTGGAGAGTTCCCACAGCCGCATGAGTAAGTTGGCAAAGGATGAACTTACGCATGGTCGGCACATGTCACTGGAAGGCATGCTCGCTGATATTGATTGCGTGGATGAGGAGCAAGTCTTCAACGTGGGCCGCCAATTTATCAGACTGGATTCCCTCGCGATCACCGGGCTCGGGCCTCTCGCACCCCGCAGTCTGCAGGCCTATAGATAAGAATTCTCTAATAGCAACTCGTCAAGCCCTCAATAGTGGATAAATTAAGCTCGACATGGTTGGCTGTAAGGTATTGATTATTGAATGTATTATTCATTACATTCGAAGCTGCACACAGGGTAAGCAATTTCTTGACACAGTTTCATGATTTCAGTACCATGAGACAAATTTTTAACAACGATTCTCAATCGAAGGGGCGCCGCACGGAGAAGAGCTAAAAGAGGTGACCGAAATACCTTCACCCGTGGCGCATGATCCTTCAAACTGTTTGCTGGCTTTCGTTGCCCATAGACTAAGGGTCCATCGGTTATCGTGATTGTATTGTTATGAAGGAGGGACTAAGTATGCGGAAGGTCCTACTTATAGCCGCTATTGCAGTGTTTTCTGTGCTCGGCATGCTGACGGCCGAATTTGCCCTTGCTGCCGATGTGGCTAGTACTGGGGTTGGGCCAACTGACAACGTCGTCGGTGGGAAGCCCATGAAGGGTGAAGTCACCAAGACCCTCAAGGGCCGGGTATGGTCACAGTGGGCAGACAATCCCGATGGAGAGTTGCTCTTTGGGATCCAATATTGGAACACCGGTGAGCCTGGTTCGGGAACCCCGAATGGCCGTTCGTCTTCCGATCTCGATGTGAAACCGCCGGATCCATTGTTCTCCTGCTGTGCCTGGGGCTTTGTCGGTGGCACCGACAAGAACAGCCCCTATTCCGGTTGGTATCATGCTGCCACGACCGTTCGACTGGCAGTGAAGGACAAAGCGTTGATGGACCAAATCATCAAGGCTTCCCAGGAACTCGTGGCCATGGAAGTGAGCCTGGATGGGCGGACGATCACTGGTTTTAAGGTTATTAAGGAATAGACCTTAACAAGCTTTATTTCTTTCGTCCTGTTAAGGAGGATGCGATTATGAAGTTTCATATGAAAGGGTGGGCCGTAATGGCCGCCGGAGCGCTGGTGGTTTCTGCGGCCTCCACCGCATTGGCCATCGAATCGTTCCAAGAGCGCTTTGAGTGGGGCGATATGAGCAAGCCGACGACATTGCAGGGTCGGGTGATCGTGCTCGATCCTTACGATGAGGCGGTCTGGATTAACGTGGCTGTGTTCGGCGGCAACGCTGAAAGCGGCTTCTTCTGGCAGAAGATGTTCCCGGGCAAGAACCTCAAGTTTTATGCCGACAAGGGAGCCTGGGAAGAGCTGAAGAAGATGGGCCGTCCCCATGCGGGACCGGCTGCCGCAAAGGAAGTGCCGCCGTCCAGTACGACGGACTTGATCGAGTTTACTGCAACAGAACCAGAGCAGAATCATCGTGTCATTTCCTCGGTCAAGAAGCTTCCGGAAGTGGCCGGTTCCATGGGGAAGCCGCTGAGCATCTCCGGTCTGCGCTTGAAGGAGTGCGCTGGGAAGA